>JAYVMG010000001.1:0-5682 GCA_043759095.1 Acidobacteriota bacterium
GCGCCGCCCCGGCCGTCGCCGATGCGGTACGTGCCGGCGCTGTGCCAGGCCATGCGAATGAACAACGGTCCGTAGTGGCCGAAGTCAGCCGGCCACCAGTCCTGTGAGTTGGTCATCAGCGCCAAGAGGTCCGTCTTCACGGCCGCCAGGTCGAGGCTCTTGAACTCTTCCGCGTAGTTGAACGCCTTGCCCATCGGGTCGGACAGCGAGGAGCGCTGGTGCAAGATGCTCAGCTTCAGTTGATTGGGCCACCAGTTGGCGTGCGTTGCGGCTCCAGCGACCGTGTGTTTGCGAGCGTCGCCCGAGAATGGGCACTGTGGTTCGGTTGACAAGACTCACTCCTATGACTGTTTACAACCTGATTTTCGCCGACCTCAATTGTCCGCCCGTGTAGCGCAATAGGTCAAACACAACATATGATTACGAGCGATAGGTTTTGACTATGGATCTCCTGGCCACCCTTCCGATCTCGCTCCGGCAGCTTCAGTACATCGTCGCGATCGCCGAGCATGGCAGCTTCCGCCGCGCCGCGGACGCGTGTCATGTGGCCCAGCCGTCGCTGAGCGCGCAGGTTGGCGTCGCGGAACGGGCGCTGGGCGTGCAGTTGTTCGAGCGCACGGGCCGCCGCGTGCGCGTGCCGCCGGCCGCCCAGCCGCTCATCGCGCAGGCGCGTCGGATCCTGATGGCCGCGGGCGATCTCCGGGAGCTCGCGCGGCAGCGGGCCGATCCGTTCCACGGCACGCTGCGGCTCGGTGTGATCCCCACGATCTGTCCGTATTTGCTGCCCGACATCGCGCGTCCGCTGCAGCGTGACTATCCGGACCTGCGGATCGACTGGAGCGAGGAGCGCACCGCGCGCCTCGTGGCGCAGGTGAAGGACGGGGCGATCGACGGTGCGGTGCTGGCGCTCGAGGCCGACCTGCGCGGGCTGGCGCACGAGCCGCTCGGTTGGGATCCGTTCTTTCTCGCCGTTGCGCCGGGCCATCCGCTGGCGCGCGGCAAGAAACCCGTCACCCCGGACGTCCTCGATCAGGCGCGCGTCTTTCTCCTGGACGACGGGCATTGCTTCAGGGATCAGGCGCTGCAGCTGTGCGCCCGCGCGGGCGCGCGCGAAACGGGTTTCCGCGCGACGAGTCTCTCGACGCTGGTGCAGATGGTCAGTGCGAGTGGTGGCGTGACGCTGCTGCCGTCGATCGCCCTCCCCGTCGAGAACCGCCATCGTCAGCTGACGGTGCGGCGCTTCGCGGCGCCGGGACCCGGACGGACGCTCGCGCTCGCCTGGCGGCGCGGATCGGCGCTGCGCGTGCCGTTCGGGCGCATCGCGGGCACGATGCGCGCCGCTCTCGCAAGTCTCAAGTCTCAAGTCTCAGGTCTCAAGTCTCAGGTCGCAATCTGAAATCTGAACTCCGAAATCTGAATTTCTACCGTCCTAATTCGAAGATCTGCGTGTCGCCGCCGGTCCAGTCGCGGTACCGGCCACTCGGAATCAGTTCAGGCCGTTCTGTGATCTGTCCCATCAGCTCCGAGTATTCGATCGGTTTGTAGAACGCCTGGTGGATGAGCACGTACCGTACCCGCAACGTCTTCAATCGCGCCACCGACTCGTCGTCCGGGAACGTCTGCATCAGCGCCATCGTGTCGACAACGTCGGGGGGTGTGTAGCCGCTGTAGCCGTTGACCAGCGGATGCCAGTGATACGTTGACCAGAACATGTACGTCGGATCGTAGTCGCTGATGGGAAACTCGATGATGACCGACCGATCCGCTGCCTGCAGGAACCGGTAGATGGGCGGTACCGTGGTCGGTTGTGCGGCGAGCCGTATCGGCGAGGATCCGGATTCGATACCGATCGCGACCAACACCGCTACGAGCAGAAACCGCCGCGCCGGCTGCGGGCGCAGGACGCGCTGCAGATACTGAAAGCCGAAGCCCGCGAGCACCGACATCGCGCAGCAGGCGAGGATTGCAAACCGCGCGGGCGCGCGGAATCCGCGGAACGCGAAGATCTGATCGTAGAGCCAGCGGTAGAGCGCGCCGTTCATGCCGAGCGACAACTCGATCGCCAGCAGCATGAGGGCCACATAGATCCAGACGATGCGCCGCGGCCGCCAGGCGAGGGCGAGTGCGGCCAGGATCGTCGCTGTCAGGCCCGGGAACAGGTGGCGCTCGTTGCCGCCGTACGTCCACGCTGTCCATCCCCATAGCCAATTCTGCTGCGGCGCCGCGAGGTAGCTGCGCCACTCCGCGCTGAACTGCGCGACCTCACCCGCCGGCCGCGCGCCGAGTTCCTGCGTGGTCATGAGGTACGGCACGGCGTACGGCAGCGTCAGCGCCAGCGCGATCGCGGCGCCGAGACAGAGCGGTCCGATGGCGCGGCGTGCCTGTTGCCGCTGCGTGGCGATCAGCAACACCGCGAGCGCACCGGTGATCAGTCCCAGAAACGCCCCGTAGTAGACACACGAGATGATTTGCAACCAGAGGAAGAGCCCGGTCAGCGCGCCGAATCGCCACGATCCTTCGTCGAAGGTTCTGTGCAGCGCCCAGATCGTCAGAGGCATCCAGACGGCCCATTGGAGTTCGAGATGAATGACATGTTCGATGCGATACGGCGCGAGCGTGAAGATCGCCGCCGACACGAGCGCCGCGCCGATGTTGCCGGTGAGGTAGCGGACCAGCACGAACATGCCGATGCCGGACGACACGATCCCGGCAAGGAAGATGAGGTTGTACACCAGCACCGGATTCACGCCTACCCACAGGAACGGCGCCGCCAGCAATCCCTCGAAGAGCATCGCGTCGGAGTAGGTCAGCGTCCGCGCGTGCGGATAGAAGATGTTCGCGTCGAACAGATGCCGGGGATCGCGCGGGAGGGCATGCGCGATCCAGGCGAGGCGCCAGATACTGAAGAGCGGATCGTCATGCCCCGGCACCTGCGTGCTCAGGTGCAGCGCCTGCGGCCAGGTCATGATGATTGTCAGCGCCAGCAGGAGGGCCAGCGCGCTCAGCAGCGGGTGTCGGGACACGGGCGTCAGAACAGCGGCCGCCAGGTGTAGAACAGCGCGGCGTTGAATGCCTGCATCGCGGCGAACGTCGCGATCCAGCCACCGCGTTGATTGGCGGGGACGGCCGTCGCCATCCAGATGAATGCGGGAAACAGCACCGCTGAAAATCGTCCCGCCGACAGCAGTCCGCCGGTGGCGAGCGCCGGCACGATGTTGATCAGCATGAACACACCGTAGGCCAGACCCAGGCGCCGCGTCACCGGCCAGATGGTGGCGACCGCGAACAGCGCGCCGGCGGCGTTCAACACGTCATAGCCGGGCGTGCCGACGTACCCGCTGAGCCCCGCATTCGCGAGAATCGAATACTGATGCGCCACGAGCGTGCCCAGGCCCTGATACGTGCGTCCCCACGCGACGTGGCCGTGCGTGAACGCGAGGGGATCGCCGGTCAGGCTCCAGATAAAGAGCGCGTAGATCACCAGTCCAAGGCCGGGCATCGCCGCCGCTACGAGTGATTTCCATGCGCCTCGCGCCGCCGCATCCCGCGTCGGGGCCGACCCTCGGGTCGGCGCAAGACGTCCGAGCGCAAGAATGCCCAGCGGCAGGACGAGCAGCGCGCCGTTGAGCCGCGTCAGCCCGACCAGCAATCCCCAGCCCGCGGCACGGCCATATTCCTGTTTCGAGAAATGATAAAACGCGCCGAGGGTACCGAGCAGAAACAGCGATTCGGTATACACCGCGCCGAAAAAAATTGCGAACGGATACGCGGCGAGAAACCACAGCGAATACCGCGCGGCATCTTCGCCGAACCTGTCGCGCGCGAATGCGTAGAGATACGCCAGCGCACCGAAAAATGACGCGAGCGACACGGTCATGCCCGCGACCAGGTACCCGACCATTTTGCCGCCGAGCAACCGGCCGACCATTCGCACCAGCATCGGATACGCCGGAAAAAAGACGATGTTCTGCTGGACCAACGGATCGCCAGGCGTATACCGGTAGCCGTCGGTCACGATGCCCAGATACCAGCCGGCATCCCAGCGCACCGGCAGGTTCAGCAACTCGTTGCTGAAATACCGCAGCGGCGCCCGGCCGTTTGCGAAGCCGAACATGAACACCGCGAGGTAGCCGGCAGCCAGCATCACCGTCCGCGTCCCGATTGCTGTCTCCGCCGCAGCCCGTATCGCCGGCAGACGCGACCACGCCGCCAGCCGATCGGGAAACTCGCGATAGAGTGGCTGTTGCGGAGCGGCCAAATGACGGCCGATGGCGATCGCGATGCACCAGATGAGCAATGGCAGGGGCGAGGTGACCGCGACGCGCAGTCCGCCGACGTGCGCGCGGAATCCGCCGGACACCGCGACGATCGCCGCGACGATCGCCAGCAGCACGCACACCAGATCCAGCGCCCGTGCCCAGACGGCAAGGGCGCGTTGGTCATTCATCGAACGCTCATGATACCAAGACGCCTGCACGCCACGATGAGAAGAGCGGTGCGACAGATGTGTGTGATCGCGGCGCTGACCACGCTCGCAGCTGCGGGCGCCTGCCGCGCCGGCTCGCGTGACGAGCCCGGGCGCCCGCGGGTCGTCGAGCGCGTGGGCGTCGCGATGGGCTCCGAGTTGCGCCTGACGACGTGGGCTGAAGATGAAACGGCGGCACGGACGGCGTTCGACGCCGTCTTCGCGGAGTTCGAGCGGCTCGAAGCGCAGATGAGCACGTGGCGACCGGGCAGCGACGTCCTGCGCATCAACGCCGCCGCCGGGGATCACGCCGTCCAGGTGGCGCCGGACGTGCGCGACGTCTTGCGCGTGGCCCGTCAGATCAGCGAGTGGACCGAGGGGACGTTCGACGTCACCTTCGGCGCGCTGACCGACGTGTGGAAATTCGATCACGATCAGGACAACACGATTCCGTCCGCGGAGGCGATTCGCGCGCGGCTGCCGCTCATCGACTACCGCCAGATCGAGATCGACGATCGCGCCGGCACGGTGTTCCTGAAACGCAAGGGGATGAAGATTCATCTCGGCGGCATCGGGAAGGGCTATGCCGTCGAGCACGCCGTGAGCATCCTGCGGCGCGCGGGCCTGCGCGACTTCATGATTCAAGCGGGCGGCGATCTGTACGTCGGCGGCCACAAGGACGGCCGGCCCTGGCGGCTCGGCATCAACGATCCGCGTGGCCCGGAGGGGAAGAGTTTTGCCTCGCTCGATCTGAGCGACAGCACGTTCAGCACGTCAGGCGACTACGCGCGCTTTTTCATGAAGGACGGCGTGCGCTATCACCACATCCTCGATCCGGCGACCGGACAACCGGCGCGTCTGTGTCGCAGCGTGACGATCGTTTCCGACAGCCCGGTGATGGCGGACGCCATCGCGAAGGGCGTGTTTATTCTGGGTCCAGAAAAAGGAATGGCGCTCGTCGAGCGATTGCCGAAGCTCGGTGCGGTGATCGTGACGGCGACGAATGAGGTCCTGGTCTCGTCAGGCCTGAAGGACAAATTCGTGCTGCTCACCCGGCCAACCGACGCGCCGTAGAAAGGCACAGATCGAGAGGCGCCGTGGCGGGTCCTGTCCGCGAACAGCCCGCTCGGGTGCTCGGCGAAAAGCTCTGGCCACGGCTGCCGCCTCCGCGCCCGAGCAGGCGCCCGTTCGCGGCCACCCGCGAATGGCGCCGCGCG
>JAYVMG010000002.1:0-2126 GCA_043759095.1 Acidobacteriota bacterium
CCACACGGACCGACGCCATTTCCTTCTGCAGGCGCTCCTGCATCTGCTGCGCCTGCTTCATCATGTCCTGGATGTTCACATTTCCTCGACGTCGCGGATCTCCGCGGGAAACACTTCGAGCATCGTCTGCACACCGGCGTCGGCGAGCGCCTGCTCGCGCAGCGCGGATTTTTTCTCGGCCGACTGCTTCTCTGGCGCCTTGACGCCGCTCGCGTCGGCAGCGTCGGCCGCCGCAGCAGCGCCCGCGACAACCTGCGCCGAGGCAAACGTCATCCGGCGTCCGGCGATCGGCTGCGCGAGCGCCTCGAGCCACGCCTTCTGTTGTTCGAACTGATCTTTCAGCGCGCGCTGCCCCGGCGTGAAGCTGAACGTCACGCGATCGCCGGCGATTTCGATCTTCTGCGCCTGCGCGACCACCATGTTGTAGAACACCGCCTTCGCCTTGCGGATCTCCGCAAGCAGCACGTCCTTGAAGTTGCCGGACGCGGGCGCAGCAGCAGGCGCGGCGGGAGCGCGTGCAGGTGCAGGCGCAGCGGCAGGTGCAGGTGCAAGTGCAGTAACGGTAGCCGCCGCGCGCGCGGCAGCCGCGGCCAGCGCGCCAGCCGGTGGCGCTTTCGCAGTAGCCGATGGCGCCGCAGACGAAGCGGGCCGTCCGACGGAGGCGGGCGGCGCCGTTCGCACTGGCGCCGCAGCACGTGGGGCCGGCGCAGCCGTACGCACGGCCGGCCCCGTAGATCCGCCGCCGGCTCCCGCGATCAGATCCTCAATCGACACCAGCTTCCGCAGGTGGATCCATCGCAGCAGCGCCATCTCGAGGTGATACCGAGGCTGGGCCGCACTCTTGATTTCCTGTTCCGCCCGGGTCAGCAGATCGAACGCGCGCAGCAGATCCTCCCGAGAGAAGCGTCCAGCGATCGCCTTCAGCCGATCGCGCTCGCTTTCGCCGGCGATCTCGGGATCGTCGATCCGCGCCGGATCGACGGCCAGCACCAGCACGTCGCGCACCATGCGCGACAGCTCTCGGCAGACGGCGCGCAGGTCGTAGCCCATCTCGACCGCGCGCGCGGCGAGGGCAAACGACGCTGGCGCGTCCTCGTCGGCCACCGCCTGCATCGTGTCGAGCAGCAGGTCGCGGCCCACCAGACCAAGCACCGTCGACACGTCCTCCGTGGCGATCGTCTTGCCGGTGAACGCGATCACCTGATCGAGCTTGCTCTGCGCATCGCGCATGCTGCCGTCAGCGTCGCGCGCAATCAGCTGCAGCGAATCCTCGCCGACCGTGATCCCCTCGGCGTCCATGATCTGGCGAAGCTGCGTGGCAATCACCTTCGTGCTGATGGTGCGGAACTCGTAGACCTGCGATCGCGACAGCACCGTCTCCGGGATCTTGTCGAGCTCCGTCGTCGCCATCATGAAGACGACGTGCGGCGGCGGCTCCTCGATCGACTTCAACAGCGAGTTGAACGAGTGATTCGACAGCTGGTGAACTTCGTCGATGATGAAAATCTTGTAGCGGTTGCGCACCGGCAGGATGCCGAGCCCGGAGATGATCACTTCGCGGACGTTATCGATGCCGGTGTGGGTGGCGGCGTCGATTTCCAGCACGTCCATGTCGCGTCCTTCGGCAATCTCGACGCAGGCCTCGCATTCGCCGCACGGATCCGCCGTCGGTCCCTTGATGCAGTTAAACGCCCGCGCGAGGATTCGTGCCGTCGTCGTCTTGCCGACGCCGCGCGGCCCGGCGAAGACGAACGCCTGCGCGAGCCGGCCGCTGGCCAGCGCGTTCTTCAGCGTTCGCGTCACCGCCTGCTGTCCGACGACATCGTCGAATTTCTGCGGACGCCATTTGCGGGCGATAACTTGATACGACATGTTCAGGGCTGAGGGCTCAGGGCTAAAGGCTTTCTTGCGGACTGAACCGCGGCCCGGAGGTGCCTGCGGCACATTTCAGGATCCGGTGAGCGCTGCTGCCTTCCGGCCCTGACGCGGTTCGCGGACTGAAATTGCACAGGTTCCGGACCGCGGTGCAATCCGCAAACCTTGACTTTACTACACCGGCACGTGGGTCGCGAGAACGATGTACTTCGCCAGCACCTCGCCTACCACGACGGTGAAGAAGTCGACGT
>JAYVMG010000003.1:0-5661 GCA_043759095.1 Acidobacteriota bacterium
GCGGAAGACACGTTCCAGCGGCCGACGACGGCGGCGTGGCTGAGCAACGGCACGCCAGCGGTGGTCCTCGACATCCGCCGGGCGATGGGCGAGAACACCGTCCAGGTGATCGAAGGCGTGCGCACGAAATTGCAGACGCTGCAGCGGACGCTGCCGAAGTCGGTGTCGCTCGCCATCATCCGCGACGACTCCAAGTTCATCTACGCCTCCGTCGAATCGCTCGAGGAGCACTTGATCTTCGGCAGTCTGTTCGCGGCGATCGTCGTCATGTTCTTCATCCGGAATGTCCGGGCGGTGCTCATCGCGTCGCTCGCGATCCCGGCGTCGATCATCTCCTCGTTCACGCTGATGCGGCTGATGGGGTTCACGCTGAACAACATGACGCTGCTCGGCATCACGCTCGCGGTCGGCATCGTCATCGACGATGCGATCGTCGTGCTCGAGAATATTTTCAGGTACATCGAAGAGGAGGGCGCCACGCCGTACGAGGCCGCCATCGAGGGAACGCGCGAGGTGGCGCTTGCGGTGATGGCGACCACGCTGTCCCTTGTCGTGATCTTCCTGCCGATCGCGTTCATGACCGGCTACGCGCGCCGCTTCATCAACCCGTTCGGTCTGACGATGGCGTTTTCGGTTCTGGTGTCGATGCTTGTCAGCTTCACGCTGACGCCGATGCTGAGCTCGCGGTTCCTGAAGCTGGCCGACGCCGAGGCGGATCACAAGACGAAGGAGCAGGGCTTCTTCCACTGGCTCGACACCTGGTACACGCGGCAGGTGAACTGGGCGCTCGATCACCCCGGCATCATCATCGGCGTGTCGGTGCTGGCGTTCGCGCTGACGTTTCCGTTGAACCGGATGGTCGGCCGCGAGTTCGTGCCCAACGAAGACATGGGCGAGTGGACGATTCACCTCGACACGCCTGAAGGGACGTCGCTCGCCGGCACCAGCGAAGTGGGCTTCCTGATCGCCAAGGAACTCGACGGCATCGAAGGCGTGCGGCAGATCATCCCGTCGATCGGCGTCGTCGGGCCTGGCGCGGGCGGGTCGACCCATATCCATTTCCTGTGCCTCGCGATGCCGGTTGGCGAACGAAAAAACACGCAGGCGCAGATGATCCGGGAAATGCGTCGGCGGCTGGCCGTGCATCCCGCCTACCGTCCGAGCATCACCGCGCGGAACGCCCTCGGAAGCGGCGAGGGTTCGGGCGGCTATCCGATCTCGGCCAACATCCTCGGGCCGGACCTCAATCAGCTCGCGGACTACTCGTTGAAGGCGCTCGCCGGAGCGCAGCAGATCGCCAGCATCGGCGAGGTGAAGATCTCGCTGAGCGTGTCGAATCCGGAGATCCACGTCCTCGTCGATCGCAAGCGCGCCGCCGATCTGGGCGTGCGCATGGCGACGGTCGGCAACACGCTGCGTCTGGCCGTGGCCGGTGACGATCAGATCTCCAACTTCCGCGACGGCGCCGAGCGGTACCCGATCAAGGTCCGCGTGCTCGAGAATCAACGGCGCGACATCGAGCAGATCGGCCGGCTGACCGTGCCGTCGGTGACCGGGCCCGTCCGCATCGACAACATCGCGACCATCGAGCGCGGCCTCGGGCCGAGCGCACTGCAGCGCTCGAATCGGCAGTTCACCGTGCAGATGAACGCCGACGTCGCGCCGGGTCATGCGCTCGACGAAGCGTCCAATGACATCCGGAAAATGTTCGCCAGCCTGAACATGCCGGCGGACATGAGCTTCAGGCTGCAGGGGCAGTCGAAAATTCTCGACGAAACGACGACGAATCTGATTATGGCGATCGGCCTCGCGATGATCTTCGTCTACATGGTGCTCGCCTCGCAGTTCGAGAGCTTCATCCAGCCGATCGTGATCATGCTGGTGCTGCCGATTTCGGTGCCGTTCGCGCTGTTCACCTTGTGGGTCACCGGCCGGACGCTGAATCTCTGGAGCGCGCTGGGCATGCTGCTGCTACTCGGGATCGTGAAGAAGAACTCGATCCTGCAGGTGGACTACGCCAACACGCTGCGGGCGAAAGGCATGCCACTGCGCGAAGCGATCGTCGAGGCGTGCCGCACGCGCCTGCGGCCGATTCTGATGACGACCTTCGCGATCATCGCCGGGCTGATCCCGACCGCACTCGGGCTGGGCATTGGCGGTACGGGCCGCTCCGCCATCGCCGTGACCGTGGTCGGCGGCCAGTCGCTCTGTCTGTTCCTGACGCTGCTGCTGGTGCCGGTCGCCTACGTGCAGTTCGACGCGCTGGAGCAGTCGGCGATCAACCAGGGCTGGCGCGGGCTGCTGGCCAAGATCAAGACGCCGCGCCGCATGACGCCGGCGGCCGACGCGCGTTAATTGCACTCGGGCGCCAGCGAAGATCGTTCTTCACAGAAGAATGTTCGTGACCTTCGGGTTCTCCGTGCCTTCGTGATAAACAGTCCCTGCTATGAATATCCGCTTCACGGCCTGCCTCGCCATTTTATCCGTCACCCTGGTCGCTGGCGCGCAGTCCCAGACCGGCGATCCGACTCTGGCGAAAATTCGCACTGAGGGACTGGAGCATTCGCAGGTTTCTCCCGTGTTCGACATGCTGACCGTGAACATCGGTCCGCGCCTGACCGCGTCGCCGGCGCACAAGCGCGCGGCGGAGTGGACGCGGGATCGGCTGACGGCGTACGGGTTGGAGAACGCGCGGCTGGAGCCATGGAAATTCGGCCGTGGCTGGACGCTCGAGAAGCTGACGGTCGAGATGGTGGAACCGCGCTACTTGCCGCTCATCGGCTACGCGGACGGGTGGTCGGCATCCACGAGCGGTGAGATTGTCGCCGCGCCATCATTCATCGCCGGCAAGACGCCTGAAGAAGTGACAGCGCTCGCGCCGCAGCTCAAAGGCGCGATCGTGATGACGCAGCCGATCCTGACCAACTTCGTGCGGAAGGATCGCCCGCAGCCGAGCGAGACTGACTACGTGCCGATGTCAGCCGCGTATGCGACATCGGCCGGACGTGGGCGCGGACCCGTACCGGCCGGCGAAACACCACAGCAGCGGAACCAGCGCATGATCGACGCGTTGAAAGCCGCTGGCGCCGGCGTGATTCTGAAGCCGAGTGTCGGCGAGCACGGCACCGTGTTCGTCGTCGGGCGAGACGGTGGCCCGGGCGCGGTGCCGTCGGTGACGCTCAGCGCCGAGCACTACAACATGGTTGTGCGCTACTTGGAGCAGAACATCCCCGTCAAGCTCCGGGTCAACGTGCAGACGAAGTTCTACGACGCCGACAGCGGTAACGCCTACAACGTGATCGCAGAACTTCCAGGTACAGATCCAGCGCTGAACGATGAAGTGGTCATGATCGGCGGCCACCTCGACTCGTGGCACACCGGCGTCGGCGCGACCGACAACGCCGATGGGACGACGACGGTGATGGAGGCGATGCGGATCCTGAAGGCGATCGGCGCGCGCCCACGGCGCACGATTCGCGTCGCGCTGTGGGGCGGCGAGGAGCAGGGCCTGTTGGGATCGAAGGCGTGGGTCACCGAACATCTGGCTGGGCCCGCGAACGCCGCGGCGCGCGAGAAGTTCGACGTCTACTACAACATCGACAACGGCGCCGGGAAGATCTACGGCTGGTTCCTGCAGAATCAGGAAGAGGTGCGGCCGATCTTCGACAGCTGGCTCGAGCCGCTGAAGAGTATCGGCGCGCGCCGCAACGTCGGCGAACCGGTCGGATCCACGGATCATCTGAGCTTCACGGACGCCGGCGTTCCCGGTTTTAATCCGATCCAGGACTACGGCAACTACGACATCCGTACGCACCACACCAACATGGACACGGACGATCGCCTCGACGTCAACGACATCCGTCAGGCGGCGGTCGTGATGGCGACGTTCGCCTATCAGTCCGCGATGACCGACCGAAAGCTGCCGCGACCGGTTCAGAAGTAGAACGGGTCGCCGTCCGCTACGATTCCCTCATGACAAAACGACTTGTGTTCGGCCTGTGCGCCGTCGTGGCCGTTGACCAGGCTGGTGAAGCGTCCTTGACGCGGACGCCAAAATATAGTCATAATCATGACTATGATCGTGATCAACATTCACGAAGCCAAGGCCAAACTATCCGAGTATCTTGATGCGGTTGCCGGCGGCGAGCGCGTCGTGATCTGCAAGCGCAATCGTCCTATCGCGGAGCTGCGCGCGGTTGAGCAAAAGCGAACCGAGCCGCGCCCGCTGGGCGGTATAACGGGCATTGTCATTCCTCCGTCGTTCTTCGACCCGATGCCGGACGACTGGCTCGACGAGTTCTACAACGGCCCGATCTTCCCGGAAGCGCCGAAGGCGTCGCGAGTCGCGGAAAGTCCAGCGGTGTACGAATCTCCGGCGTCGCGCCGGCGCCGGAAGTGAAGCTCCTCCTGGATACGTGCACGTTCTTGTGGGCGCTGAGCGGCGAGCCGCGGTTGCCGACACGTGTAGCCGCCCTGGTGCAGGACCCCGACAATGAGGTGTTCCTGAGCGCAGCGTCGGGGTGGGAAATTGCGATCAAGTACGCCGCCGGGAAGTTGCGCCTGCCTGAGGACCCGGCGATCTTCGTGCCCGCCAAGCGAGCCGAACGTGGGTTCACGGCGCTGGCGGTGGACGAAGAGTCCGCGCTCCACATCGCCAAGTTGCCGCCGCTGCACGGTGATCCGTTTGATCGCCTCCTCGTCAGTCAGGCGATTGTGCACGGCATGACGATCCTGACCCCGGATCCGATCATCACCCGCTATCCGGCGCGGACGCTGTGGTGACGGAGCGCCGATGAGCCTGATCGAACAACTGTCGAACGCACGCATGTTCGATCTCGAGCAGCCGCGCTTTGCGGGCATGCCGGTGCATCCGGCGCACAAGCCCGGCTACTTCTACGGCCTCCATCGGCGTCATCGCGATTCGTACCGGCCGGATGAACATGGTCCGCGGTCCGGCGCCTCCGGGATCCTGACGATGATGGAGCACAGTGGCACGCACATCGATGCGCTGTGTCATCAGGCGTGCGATATGGAGTTCTACGGCGGCGTGAAGGTGGACGATGTCGAGCGGGCAGATGGGTATCGCGAACTCGGCGTCGAGACGATGCGGCCGCTGCTCGGACGCGGCGTGCTGCTCGATGTGGCGGGACTGAAGGGCGTCCCGCAACTGCCTCAGAATTACGCGATCACGGCGGACGACCTGATCGCGGCGGCGCGGGGCGCGGGCGTCACCGTGACGGCTGGGGACGTGCTGCTCGTGCGGACCGGCTACGCGACGTCGTGGACCGACGAAGCGACGTACCTGAATGCGGCAGGCGTGTCGAAGTCCGGGAATATCTGGGCGGCGGATCAACGGGTGATCGCGGTCGGCGCCGACAACATGGCGTGGGACTGCATGACCGAGCGCGATCCGGACACGCACATGGCGCTCTTCGGCCACGCGCATCTGCTCGTGAGGCACGGCATCCACATCATCGAGAACCTGAACCTCGAGGAACTGGCCGCGGCGAAGATCTACGCGTTCGGCTTCGTCGGCATCCCGCTGAAGTTCCGCGGGGCGACGGGATCCCCGATCCGGCCGATCGCGCTCGTGGGTTCGTAGCGCGAAGGTACGAGCAGCCTCGTAGCGCGAAGGCTTCAGCCGAGCGTCTAATTCATGCT
>JAYVMG010000004.1:0-5659 GCA_043759095.1 Acidobacteriota bacterium
TCGAAGTCGGCATCGTCATCGTCGAAGCGCTGCTGCTAGTGTTTTACGCGATTCCCGCCTGGGCGAAGCGCGTGAAGGCGTTTCCGGCGGAGAACGAAGCGACGGTCGTCCGCGTGGTGGCCGAACAGTTTGCCTGGAACATCCACTATCCCGGGCCTGACGGCAAGTTCGGCCGCACGGACATCAGCCTGATCAGCGCCGACAACCCGCTTGGTCTGGATCGCCGCGACCCGAACGCGAAGGACGACATCACGACGATCAATCAGCTGAACCTGCCGATCGATCGGCCGGTGCTCATTCACCTGTCGAGCAAGGACGTGATCCACAGCTTCGGGTTATACGAGATGCGCGTGAAGCAGGACGCGATTCCCGGCATGAGTATCCCGGTGTGGTTCATCCCGAACCGCGCCGGCGAGTACGAGATCGTCTGCTCGCAGCTGTGCGGCCTGGGTCACTTCCGCATGCGCGGCTTCGTGACCGTGCAGACCGCGGCTGACTTCAAGAAATGGACTGACGATCAGGAAAAAGAGCTGAAGGCCGCGGCGGCGCCGACGGCTACGCCTTAGGAAGTGAGAAGTGAGAAGTGAGAAGTGAAATTTCGGAACTTCTACTTCTAAGTTCTCACTTCTCTCTTCTAACTTTATAGATCGAACTCTCTTCCTATTCCCCGCTCGACAGCCCTCCGATACGCAAGGTCGGCCGCCGTCACATCCTCGACCGCTAACCCCAGGCTCTTGAAGATCGTCACTTCCGTGTCGCTGCGGCGTCCGTACGGCGTTGGCTGCGCCAGCAGCTCGCCCAGTTCGGCGACGATGTGCGCGGCGGTGAAGCGCCCTTCCTGAATCCCGAGCACGACGTCACCGGACTCGACCACGGCGGCCGCACGGGAGTCCACAAACAGCCGCGAGCGCGCGACGAGCGCGGGGTCCATCTCCCGCTGCGTCGGCCGCGCAGCGCCGACCGAGATCACATGTGCGCCGGGCTTCACCCAGCCGTTCTCGAGCACCGGTGTGGGCGACGAGGTGGCCAGGACGATGATGTCAGCGCCCACGACCGCCTCGCCAGCGTGATCGACCGCCGAGACTGTATACGAAGTATCCCACCTGCTCTGCATCTGCTCGCCATCTGATCGCGACCTGCTTGCGACCTGATCGGCTACAAATCGGTCGCGGCTCTCTTTCCGCGGACTCCAGACGGTTACGTGCCTCAGGCTGTGGACCCTCGATAGCGCGTCGAGATGACTCCTCGCCTGCATGCCCGTGCCGATGATCGCCAGCGATGACGCCGTGGTCTTCGCGAGTAGCCGCGACGAGACGGCTGACACCGCCGCCGTTCGCGCCTCCGTGATGTACCGGCCGTCGAGCAGCGCCAGCAGCGCGCCCGTTTCGGGATCGAGCAGCATGACCGAAGCGAGATGACTGGGGAGCCCGCGCGCGTCGTTGCTGCCGAAGACGGTGACGATCTTCGTACCGAAAGTCGCTGCAGTCGCGGGGCCCGCCTTCACGAAGGCGGGCATGAACGCGCCGAACGCGTCCTCACCGACGGGAATGACGGTGCGCACTGGCTGCGTGACCCCTCCGGTCGAAAATCCCAGCAGCGCGGACGTCATCGTCTCGATGAGATCGTCCATGGTGAGAACGGATTTGACGTCGGATTCGGTCAGGAGACGGAAACGGATAGACATGAATGGATGGCTTCCCGGATGGTGTTGGTGTGAATGGTGACGATGGCGTCGATATCCGGCGCGTAGCCGCCGCTCATCGCGACGACGACGGGCAGCTGCCGATCGCGGCAGGCCGCGAACACGATGCGATCGCGCTCGCGCAGACCGTCGATCGTGAGCTTGAGCCGTCCGAGCCGATCCCCTTCATACGGATCGGCCCCAGCGAGGTAGAAGACAAGATCCGGGTCGTGTGCGTTCAGCACGGCCGGCAGATGCACGCGCAGCGAGGCGAGATATTCCTGGTCCGCGGCGCCGTCCTCGAAGACGACATCGAGGTTGCTGACCTCTTTGCGGAACGGATAGTTCTTTGCGCCGTGCATGGAAAAGGTGAAGATCGCCGGCTCGTCGCGGAAGATCGCGGCGGTCCCGTTCCCCTGGTGCACATCGCAGTCGACGACTACGGCGCGCGTGATAAGGCCGTCGCGGCGGAGTACGGCGGCTGTCACCGCGACGTCGTTGAACACGCAGTATCCCTCGCCATGATCGCGGAACGCGTGGTGCGTCCCGCCGGCGAGGTTCGCCGCAGCACTGAAGTGCTGCGCCACGTTCGGACCCGAAGTGGCGCACGACTCCGAAGTGGCGCACGACTTGAGTCGTGCGTTCAACACCTCCCGCGTCGCCGCCAGGGTCGCGCCGGACGACCGCCTCGATCGCTCGACCATCATCGGCGACCACGGAAAACCAATCCGCCGTTGGGCGTCGGCCGGCAGCGCACCGTTGGCGACCGCATCGATGTAGTCCGCGTCATGGACGAGTCGCAGATCCTCCCAGGATATAGGGTCCGGCACGTGCAGGTCGTCCGTGGACAGGATTCCCTCGTCAACCAGCCGCTCGCGCAGCAGCCGGTACTTCGCCATCGGAAAACGATGATGCTCCGGTGCTAGAGTTCTACCGCAATGATCACGTTGAAGACAATCGACGCGCACGCGGCCGGAGAGCCGCTGCGCCTGATCGTGGACGGGTTTCCCTCGCCGCAGGGAAACACGATGCTCGCCAAGCGCGAATGGGTGCTCGCGCACGCGGATCATCTGCGCCGCGCGCTGATGCTCGAACCGCGCGGTCACGCCGACATGTACGGCGCCATCCTCACCGAGCCGGTGTCGCCGGGCTCGCACGCCGGCATCCTGTTCATGCACAACGAAGGGTACAGCACGATGTGCGGCCACGGGGTGATCGCGGTCACGACGATCGCGCTCGAGCGAGGCCTGATCATGGCCGGGCCTGCCGCGCCGAAGTCTGCGCAGCAGACGGAGGCGGGGGATGGGACCACCATCGTCTATGACTCGCCCGCTGGGACGATACGGGCTCGGGCGCGAGTGGGGGCAGGTAGGACGGGTGGGCCAGGTGAGTCAGGTGGGTCGCGCGTTGAGAGCGTCGCGTTCTTGAACGTGCCGTCCTTTGTGCTCCACGGCGGACTCACCGTCAAGCTCGCCACGCGCCAGATTCGCGCCGACGTCGCCTTCGGCGGCGCGTTCTACGCCATCGTCGACAGCGAAGCCGCGGGCCTGCCGATCGATGCCGCGCATCTGCCGGAGCTGCGGCGCGTGGGCATGGAGATCAAGCACGCCATCGAAGCCGCGCACACCATCGTCCACCCGATCGATGCGGGGCTCGCCGGTATCTACGGGACGATCTTCACCGGGCCGCCGACCAACGACAGCGCCGACCTGCGTAACGTCACGATCTTCGCAGATGCGGAAGTGGATCGATCGCCGTGCGGAACAGGGACGGCGGCGGTGATGGCGGTGATCGACGCGATGGGGCTGCTCGGCAGCGACAAACCGTTCATGCACGAGAGCCTGATCGGCACACGCTTCAGCGGCCGCGTCGCGTCGCGCACGCAGGTGGGTGAATACGAAGCCATCGTCCCGGAGATTGAAGGCTCGGCCTGGATCACCGGCGAGCACACGTTCATCGTCGACGATGACGATCCGCTGCGAGACGGCTTCCGAATCTAGGGCCAGCCTGAAAGCAGGCCCCTACGTTTCGTGTGCAGGTCCCTACGTTTCGTGTGTAGCGGTCGGCCTTGAGGCCGTCCGTCCTAATATCCGATGGCGAGACCATCTTTCCGCACGTCCGATCCGCCCATCAACACACCCGTGCGCGGGTTGAACATGATTCCCTGAAAGCCGCCGAACGCGCCGCCGGGGTTGGCGTTCGACGTCGCCTTGTGTCCTCGCTGGATCAATGCCGCGCGCACCGACTCGGGTATGTGGCTCTCGACGAGCAGGCCGTTGTTGCCGTGCGTGACGCGCGCCGCCTCGCCTGCCTCCTGCACGTTCATCCCGAAGTCGATCGCGTTGACGAGCACCTGTGTGTGTCCCTGCGCCTGATGATCGCCGCCCATCACGCCAAACGACAGCCACGGTGCGCCGTCCTTCATCACGAACGCGGGAATCAGCGTGTGCAGCGGACGCTTGTGCGGCCCGATCTGATCGGGTGATCCGGGCGTCAGATTGAAACCGCTGCCGCGGTTGTGCAGCAGGATGCCGGTGTCGCCCGCGACGATCCCGGATCCGAAGTCGGAGAACAGCGACTGGATCAGCGAGACGAAATTGCCCTTACCGTCGGCCACGGTCATGTAGATCGTGTCGCCGCGGTCGAGTCCGGTGAAGTTCTGCAGTGCCTCGGCGATCGCCGCGCTCGGGGTGACGCCGGGCATGGAGCCTGGTTTGTAGGACTCCGCGGCGTGGTCCTTGTTGATTTCTTTGCGCCGGAGCGCGGCGTAATCCTTCGAGATCAGCGTCTTCAGCACGGCCGGTGGCACCGAACCGGGATCGCCGAGATACGCCGCCCGATCCGCGAACGCGATCCGCTTGGCTTCGATCAGCGCGTGCAGGTATTCGGGCGAGTTGTGGCCCATCGACTTCACGTCGAGCCCTTCGAGGATGTTCAGCATCTCGAGGACGACGAATCCCTGCGTGTTCGGCGGCATCTCGTAGACGTCGTACCCGCGATAGTTCGTCGAGATCGGATCGACCCAGTCGGCCTTGTGATCGGCGAAGTCGCGCTCGTCGAGCAGGCCGTCGCGCTTCTTCATGTCGGCCACGATCGCGCGCGCGATCGGGCCTTTGTAGAACGCGTCGCGTCCGCCCTTGCCGACGAGTTCGAGTGTGGCGGCCAGGTGCGGGTTCGCAAAGATCTCCCCAGGCTGCAGCGGATGCCCATTCGGCAGGAACGTCGCGGCCGTCGTCGGATCGCCGCCGAGTTTCTTCTCGCTGGCTTTCCACTGACCGCTGATGATGTCCGACACGGGATAGCCGTGCTTCGCATACTCGACCGCCGGCGCCACCACCTTCGCCATTGGCAGGGTGCCGTACTTCGACAGCAGCTCCGACCATCCTTCGACGACGCCAGGCACGGTGACGCTGAGCACGCCTGACCCCGGCATTTTCGTCTGGCCGCGCTTCGCGTATTCAGCAGGCGTGGCCGCGTAGGCGGAGCGCCCGCTCGCGTTCAGCGCGTGCAGTGTTTTTGTTTTGGCGTCGTAGACGATCGCGAACAGGTCGCCGCCGATGCCGGTCATCGACGGTTCGACGACGGCGAGGACGGCGGCGGCGGTGACAGCCGCGTCGATCGCGTTGCCGCCGTCCTGCAGCACCTTGAGTCCGGCCGCGGATGCCAGCGGCTGGCTGGTCGCAATCATCCCGTTGCGTCCCATCACTGCCGAGCGCGTGCCATGGATATTGGCTGCGGGCCGATCGCCCGGCAGCGGGCGCGCGGGCGCCGGGCTCTGCGCTGACGAGATCGCAATGGTGAAGAACGAGAGCCAGGCAATCAGCGACAAGCGTTTCATGCGTCCTCCGAAAAACGCAAACCTGAAGGTTTGCGCCACACCCGGCGTGGCGCAGGCCTCTTCAGGTTTGCGCCACATGCGGCGTGGCGCAGGCCTCTTCAGGTTTGCGCCACATGCGGCGTGGCGCAGGCCTCTTCAGG
>JAYVMG010000005.1:0-2119 GCA_043759095.1 Acidobacteriota bacterium
GTCGAGCGCCGCGGTCACCATCGCCTCGATCGGCAGCGCGATTTCGGCCCGCTCGACGACCTCGAGGCGCGCGCGGGTCGCAGGATGCTTCGGCGTGAACAACGTGCAGCAGTCCTGGTCGGGAATGATCGAGATGGAATACGTGCCGATTTTCTTCGCTTCGGCGACGATCTCGTCCTTATCCATGCCGACCAGCGGCCGCAGGATCTCGAGCGTCGTCGCCTTCGCGATCGCGGTCATGTTCTCGAGCGTCTGCGACGCCACCTGGCCGACGACTTCGCCGGTGACCAGCGCGCCCGCCCGGCCCTTGCGCGCCAGCCGCTCCGCGATCCGCAGCATCAGCCGCCGGTAGATCACCACACGCAGCTCCGGCGGCACGCCCAGCACCACCTGCTGCTGCAGCGCGCCGAACGGCACCAGCATCAACCGCGCGCGCAGCTGGTGCTTGGTCAGCAGCGTGGTAATCTCGCGCACTTTCTCCTGCGACGCGCGCGATAGAATCGGGTAGCTGTGAAAGTGAATCAGCTGCACTTTGCAGCCACGGCGCATCATGCGATACGCGGCGACCGGTGAATCGATCCCGCCCGACAGCAGGCACGCCACGCGGCCGCCGGTGCCGCTCGGCATGCCGCCGGCGCCAGGCTCCTTGCCGAAAAAGTAGAACGCCCCGGTCGGCAGCATCTCGATGTGGATCGTCAGGGCCGGGTGCGACAGGTCAACCTTCCACCCCTTCGCTTCCCAGATGATCCCGCCGATCTCCCGCTCAACCTCCGGCGATGTGAACGGCAACCGCTTGTCGGATCGCGTCGCCGACACACGGAACGAGGCGGGCGCCAGATCGCCGAGACCCCTGATGATCTCCGACGCGAGCTCCTTGAAGTCGTGCGGGCCGCGGTTGGCGTACGAAAAATTCGCGATGCCGAAGATGCGGCCGAGCCGCTCGCGCACGTCTTCCCACGGCGTCTCGGGCCGCAGCTCCAGCTCGATGCGCCCCATCACCGATCGCACGGTCGCGACATGCAGGCCCGCGAGCGCGGTCTTGAGATTCCGCACGAGCATCTGGATGAACCACGGGCGGTTCTTCCCCTTCAGCGCGAGTTCTTTGTAGTGGATAACGATGGACGTCATGAATTCGGGAATCTGGTGATTGGGTAATCTGGGAATTGATTGGGCAATCGATTACCCGATGACCAGATTACCCGATTACTCGATGCAGCAGTCCGCAGCGCGGTGTCCGCTTCTGACCGCGCTCTCTATCGTGGCCGGCAGACCTGTATCAATCCAGTCGCCCGCGAGAAGGAAGCCGAGCAGTTCTGTTCGTGTCGACGGTCGAGCCGGCTGACCGGGCGCGATCGAGAACGTCGCGCGCGGCTCGCGGACAACCGTCGCGCGCAAGAGCTTCGCGTCGCGAACGAGCGGCAGCGCATCGAGCAACTCCTCATGCGCGCGCCTGATCAGCGCCTCGTTCGTCTCCGCCAGGATCTCCGCCGCGCCACTCGAGACGAGCGACAGGTGCGACGCCGTCTCTCCGACGACGAGCCGTTTGTCGAAGACCCACTGCATCGCCCGTCCAGGCAGACCGACGAACGGTTCGTCCAGGACCCGGCGGTCGAACCAGAGGTTGACCGTCACGATCGGCGACGAGCCCGTGCGGCGCGCGCGCTCGATGACGCCGTGCAACGCGGGCGGCTCCTCGTCGAACAGCTCAGCCAATGCGAACCACGGCACGCTCGAGATCACGTGACCGGCCGTCCACGTCTCGCCACCTGCCTGCACGCCGGCGACCGCGTCCCGGCCGGCGTTCAACAGGATCTTCGCCGTGGCGCCTGTGCGAACCGCGCCGCCGTGACGCTCGATGTGCTCCCGCGCCGGCTCGGCGTACATCAGGTGCAGTGGTTTGGTCGGCAGCGCGATCGCCGCCGCGCGCGGATCGTCGCTGAACATTTCCGCGAGCACGCGCGCAAACAGCGGTGCGGCGGCTTGATCCGGCCTCTGGTTGAGCGCCGCCAGCGCCAGCGGATCCCACAGCAGCTCGCGCAACCGCGGCGTCTGGCCGTTGCGAATCAGCCAGTTCTCGACGGTCTCATCCATCGACGCCGCCTTGACCGGTGACCCTTCC
>JAYVMG010000006.1:0-14594 GCA_043759095.1 Acidobacteriota bacterium
GGGTAGCGGTGGAGCAGGATCTTCTCGATGGCAGCATTGTCGAGCGGCAGCGTCAGGTCCATGGGAGCCATCAATTATACTGCTCACAGGGATTTCAGACTTGAGACTTCAGACTTCAGACTTGTGACTGAGCCCGTAACACCGGCAACCGCCGCTGCCCCCAACATCCGGGAGCTCGTGATCACGCTCTTCGAGCTGGGTCGCGAAATCACGTCCGTGCTCAATCTGGACGAGCTGCTCCAGAAGATCCCGCAGCTCATCGCGCGCATTACCAAGTTTCAGGCATTCGCCGTCTACCTGCTCGATCCCCGCGGTGAAGAATTGTCCATCGCTTACGCCGTCGGCTACCCGGATGATGTGGTCTGGACCCTTCGAGTAAAAGTAGGACAGGGGCTCGTGGGCACGGCGGTGGCCGAAGGCCTGCCGCTGCTCGTGAACGACGTCCACGCCGATCCGCGATACGTCGAAGCCGTCCCCGGTTCCAATGCCGAGCTTGTCGTGCCGCTGCGCCGGAAGGGCCGCGTCATCGGCGCGCTGAACCTGTTGAGCGACACCAAAGGCCAGTTCACCGAGATCGACGAGATGCTGCTGCGCCAGTTCGGCGCGCACGTCGCCGTCGCCATCGAGAACGCGCGGCTGTTCGAGCACGAGCGCGAGTACACCAGCACGCTCGAGACGTTGTCGGAGATCGGCCGCGAGTTCGGCGCGATTCTCAACCTCGACGAGCTGCTGACGCGGATCGCGAATCTGGCCCGCCGCGTCATCGACTACCGCACGTTCGGCATCCTCCTCGTTAACGACAGGACCGGCGAGCTGGAGATCAAGGTCGCGATGCGGTACGGCGACAAGATCAACATGCCGCGCGTCAAGCTCGGGGAGGGGCTGGTCGGCTACGCGGCGCTGCACAAAGTTCCCGTCAACGTTCCCGACGTGTCGGCCGACCCGCGCTACATCAAGGTGGTTGACGCGACGCGTTCGGAGCTGGTGATTCCGCTGATGCTGAAAGACCGCTGCATCGGCGTGTTCGACCTCGAGAGTCCAGAACTCGACGCGTTCTCGAAAAGGCACGTCGACATCCTCACGCTGCTTGCCAGCCAGGCCGCGGTGGCGATCGAGAACGCGCGGCTCTACGAAACGATTCGCTCGAACGAAGTCCGCCTGGAAAAGGAGATTCGGTTCGCGCAGCGCGTGCAGGCGGCGCTGCTGCCGGTGGAGTTGCCCAAGCGCATCCGCCACGTGGACGTCGCGGCGCGCCTCGAGCCAGCGCGGGGTCTTGGCGGCGACTTCTACGATTTTCTCGCGCCTGAACCGAACAGCCTCGTCGTCGCCGTGGGGGATGTGTCGGGGAAAGGCGTGCCGGCGGCGCTCTACAGCGCGTTTGCCGGCGAGCTGATTCGCTCGCGCACGTTCCGCCGGAGGTACGCACCGGAGCGGTTCACGCCGGCCGGCGTCCTGATGTCGTCGAACATCATCCTGCACGAACGGCAGCTGGAGGAGTACTACTGCACGCTCTGCTACGCCTTGTTCGACATGAAGCGGCGCGTGGTCACGCTCGCCAATTCAGGGCTGCCGTATCCGGTGCGGTGCAGTGGCGACACGGTGACGCAGGTGGAACTGCCAGGCGTGCCGCTCGGGTTGTTTGCCGGATCGACCTACGACGAGATCACGTTCGACCTCGCACCAGGCGACGTCTTTGTGTTTTGCTCGGACGGCGTGTACGACGCGAACGACGCGCGCGGCAACGACTTTGGTCTGGAGCGGCTGCTCCAGATTGTGCGTGATACGCACCAACAGCCGGCGCGCGAAATCGTCAACGCGATTTTCTCGGCGGTTCAGGACTTCCGCGGCGACACGCCGCCCAACGACGACATGACGGCGGTCGCCGTCAGGATTACCGCATGACGACACGGGCGCCGCGTGCCGCGTGCAAGGTGCAGAGTGCGGCGTGCGTGCTGCTGCTCCTGGGCGCGGCATCCGTGGCGAGTGCGCAAACACCGGCCGCAGATTTCAAGGCGCGGTTCGAGAAGCGCATTGCCGACATCAGCTCGCGTGTCGACGGCGTCGTCGGATATTCCATCATGGACCTGACGAGCGGCGATCGCATGGGTCATCTCGAGCGCGAGACGTTCCCGACGGCGTCCACGATCAAGTTGGCGATCGTCTACGAGCTGTTCAAGCAAGCGGAAGAAAAAACAGTACGTCTCGACGAGATGGTGACCCTCGACCGGCGGCAGGCGGTGGGCGGCAGCGGCGTCCTGTTCGAGATGGGCACGCCGACGCTGTCGATCGGCGACTACGCCGTTCTGATGGTGACGCTCAGCGACAACACGGCCACCAACATCCTGATCGATCGGCTCGGCATGGCGAAGATTGCCGCGCGCATGCAGGGGCTCGGCCTGAGCGGGACGAAGCTTCGGCGCCACATGATGGACACCGCGGCGGCGAAACGCGGCGACGAGAATGTGTCCACACCGGACGAGATCGTACGGCTGCTCCAGGCGATGCACGAGGGGATGCCGGACGCGATCGCGTTGCTGAAGAAGCCGAAAGAGAATCGCCTGCGGAAGGGATTGCCGGAAGGCGTGGCATCGGCAGACAAGTCTGGCGAACTCGAGGGGGTGCGCGTTGACGCGGGCATCGTGTTCGCGAAGAACCGGCCGTACGTGCTCTGCGTGATGACGACGTTCCTGAAGGACGAAGCGGAAGGAGAGCGCGCCATCGAAGCGATCTCGCGCGCCACGTACGAATACTTCAGTCGCCTCGGCGCCGGCGGCACTCTCGGCCGGCTCAACGGTAAGTAGAGGACGGCCTTCAAGGCCGTCCCCTACGAATCAGGCTTGAGTGGGCCGCGCCGAACCGTGAGAGACGAACGGCGGGATGCGGCGATGCCAGCGCCTGCCTGATGTTACGCACCCCGTTGATTCGACGCGACCCACACACACGCACATCAAATCGCGTGCCCGTCATCTCCCTTGAAAACTCCCAATAAAACCGCCTTCGAGATCAGCGTCCGTCCTGATGCGGAGATTGGCTGACCTCGCGATAGAGCAACCCATCAAAACCAAATTCATGGTTTCCTGGCGAACGAGACAATTTGCCGTGACAAATTATTACAATCCCCATTGACGAAGCGCTGACCAGCCGCTACCTTCCACTCCAACGCGAAATCGGTTTCGCGCACCGTTCGAATTCGCAGACGGCGAACCCCTTACGTCTGTTGTACGTTTTCTTTGGTCCTGGAGGAGCGATGAGATTTCGAGCGGGTGTAGGCCACGCTCGAAGTCGGCGGTCTCTCGGAAGTCGTCACCGTCACCGGCGGCGCCTCCATCGTGCAGACGCAGCAGACGATCGTATCGAGCACACTCGACACCACTCAGATTTCCAACTTGCCGCTGTCGAGCCGCGACGCGACCAACGCCGTCACCACGCTGCCTGGCGTCGACACCGCTTCGTCCAATCGCAACTCCACGATCAGCGGACTTCCACGCGCTGCGATCAACATCACGCTCGACGGTGTGAACGTGCAGGACAACAACAACAAGCCAACCGAAGGTCTGTTCTCGCTGATCAGCCCGCGTCTCGACGCGATTGAAGAAGTCACGGTGTCGACCGCCACCACTGGCGCCGACTCGACCGGCTCTGGCGCCGTGCGGATCAAGTTCGTCACACGGCAGGGCACAAACAAGTTCCTGGGCAGCGCGTATCTGCTGACCTCCAACACGGGGCTTTCATCGGCTACGTTCGGTCAAGTGACGGGCTCGTACCGCGATACGAACAACACGCAGGACCCTGGTGGACGTCTGATTCAGCTGGGCTTCAGAGTGACCTGGTAACACGAAGGGCTTAGGCCTCGGTTTTTCAGCCCTTAGCCTTGAGCCCTTAGCCCTAGTACATTCCTAAGTACCTGTCGATCTCCCACGGCGAGACGTGCTTGATGTAGTCGTGCCACTCTTCACGCTTGGCGGTCACGAAATGTTCGAACAGGTGATCGCCGAGCGTTTCCCTCACTAGATCGTCCTTCTCTAACTCGTCCAGCGCTTCGCTCAGATTGCCCGGCAGCTCGTCGATGCGCAGGTGCCGTCGCTCCCGGTGGCTCATCTTGTAGATGTTCTTGTTGATCGGCGGCCCGGGATCGATTTTCTTCTCGATGCCGTCGAGGCCCGCGCGCAACATCACCGCAAGCGCAAGGTACGGGTTGCACGACGGATCCGGCATGCGCAGTTCGATGCGTGTCGACATGCCGCGTGCGGCCGGCACACGCACGAGCGGGCTGCGATTTTTCTCCGACCACGCGATGTTGGTCGGCGCTTCGTAGCCGGGCACGAGGCGTTTATAGGAATTCACCAGCGGGTTGGTGACCGCGCAGAAGCCTTTCGCGTGACGCAGGATCCCACCGATGTAGTTCAAGCAGGTCTCGCTCAGCTGACCCTCGGCCTTCGCGTCGTAGAAAATGTTCGTCCCACCAGAGAAGAGCGACATGTGCGTGTGCATGCCCGACCCGTTGATGCCGTAGATCGGTTTGGGCATGAACGTCGCGTGCAGGCCGTTCTTGCTCGCGATGTTTTTGACAACGAACCGGAACGTGCTGATGCTATCCGCCGTGGCCAGCACATCGTCGTAGCGGAAGTCGATCTCGTGCTGGCCCGGCGCGACCTCGTGGTGCGCCGCCTCGACGTGGAAACCCATCGCCTCGAGCGCGAGAACGATCTCGCGCCGGACGTCTTCGCCCTGGTCCACGGGGCTGAGGTCGAAGTAGCTCGCCTTGTCGTGAGTGTCGGTGGTCGGGACGCCGTCCTTCGTCTGGAAGAGAAAGAACTCGGCCTCGGGGCCGGCCTTCATCGAGTAGCCCTTCGCCGCGGCCTGCGCGATCACTTTCTTCAGGCACGCGCGTGGGTCGCCGATGAACGGCTGGCCGTCTGGCGTGTAGATGTCGCAGATCATCCGTGCGACTTTCTCGCCCGTCGTCCCCGGCCACGGGAAGACGCGGAACGTCGAGAGATCGGGACGCAGGTACATGTCCGATTCCTCGATCCGCACGAAGCCCTCAATCGACGAGCCGTCGAACATGATCTTGCCGTCCAGCGCGTCTTCGAACTGCCGATCGGGGATCTCGACGTTCTTGATCGTGCCAAGGATGTCGGTGAACTGCAGCCGCAGGAACTTCACCTTCTCGCGCTCGGTGCGTTCGAGGATCTGGGCTTTCGTCTCTTTGACCGCCGGCGTCTTGGGCATACGCGGACGTTAGGAGTTCGCTGCGGCCTTGGGTTCGGTGACGTCGGCGGCCGGAGACGTGCCGATGACGCCGGCCAGGTGCGCAGCGAAGATGATCGCGAGCGCCTGAACGCTGTCCGATGTCTCACCGCCGCTGCGGATTTCCGCGGACAGGGCGCCGATGCAGCCATCAGCTGACAGGATGGGCGCCACAACAGCGCCGCTCGATCCGCCCGGCCGCGAAAGGACGATTTGCAGCGTGCCGGATCGGTAGGCGGCAGCCGCCGCGTTGTCGGCCGATCGCGCCACCGGCGGAATCCGCGCAATCATTTCCGCGCTGTAGCCATGCGCGAGCACCGGCCGCAGGTCGCTGCCCTCGACGCTTCCAGCCCAGACCATCAGGCCGCTCGCGTCCATCACGTCCGCCGCGCGCCCGAGCACGCGGGCGAGCTCGTCGAGATCGCGCACGCGCCCGAAATCGGTCACCACATCGGTCGCGGCCTTGAACATCGAACCCGCAGCGCGCGGTGGGGCCGGCACAATCGGGGCTGGCACAGTGATCGGCTCGACCGCCGTTAGCTCGACCGTCGCTGGCGCCATCGGAGCGATAGAGGAACTCGGCGCTTCGCTCACTGTGCTGCGCGGCACTGGAATCAGCAGCAGGACGATGATGCCGACGAGGCCGGCTGCAACGGCCGCGGTCAGCATCTGTTGTTTGCGGATACCGGTGACCTCCGCATCGGCCGCTTGATGCTCAGCCAGGCGCGCGGTTTCAATCTGACGCACCGCCGTGGCCGCTGCGTCGCTGCCTTCGGTGAAGATGACGTCGCCGGCCATCAACTGCTGCCCGGACTTCAGGTAATCGCGCACCCGTTTGTCGATGGCGGCGAACTCGACCACCGTCGCGGTGGCTTCGTCGAGCGCCGTCCGCGCACCCGGGCCCGCTGATTCGGGCAGCGCGGTCAGCGCCGTCGTCGCGGACTGGAGCGCCGTGGACGTCTTGCCTGTCCAGAACGGAATGCCCTGTCCCGCGGCCACATACGCCTGCTGGCTGACGCGCGCATCGACCAGGGCGTCGCTGGCGTCGCGGGCGTGCTGATCGAAGGCGCGTAACGACGCAGCCTGTCGTGCGATTTGCTGGTCTGAACTGTTGAGGAAGAAAGCCGCCGCGCCGATCGCGAGAAAGGCCAGAATGCCGCACGTCAATCGCAGCGCGCGTGAGTACAAAACGCCGCCAGAGTATCATAAGCGCGCATCATTTCGGGCCCCTTATGGCTTCACACCTACCCATCGTCGAAGGCTCCGATCGCGTCCTCTCCGCGCCCGCCATCGCATTTGTCGAAGAGCTGACGCGCCATTTCCGGCCCCGCATCGACGAGCTGATCGCGCGGCGGCGCGAAGCGCACGCGCGTTTCCGCGCCGGCGCGCACCCCGATTTCCTGGCCGAGACCGCGTTCGTTCGCAACGGCGACTGGCGGGTCGGCACGATCCCGGCGGATCTGCAGAATCGCCGCGTCGAGATCACCGGTCCGGTCGATCGCAAGATGATCATCAACGCGCTCAACTCGGGCGCGAACGTCTTCATGGCCGACTTCGAGGACGCGACGTCGCCCACGTGGGCGAATCTCGTTGGCGGGCAGGCCAATCTGATGGACGCCGTGCGCCGGACGATCTCGTACAAGTCGGAAACCGGCAAGCACTACAGCTTGAAAGCGCCGCTGGCGACGCTGATGGTCCGGCCGCGCGGCTTTCATCTGCCCGAACATCATTTCCTCGTGGACGGCCGGCCCGCGCCCGGGATGCTGTTCGATTTCGGCCTCTATCTGTTCCACAACGCCAGGGCGCTCCTGGCCGCCGGCGCCGGCCCCTATTTCTATCTTCCGAAGATGCAGAGCCATCTGGAGGCGCGGCTGTGGAACCAGATTTTCCTGCACGCGCAGGCGGCGCTGAAGATTC
Organism: Acidobacteriota bacterium; assembly: GCA_043759095.1. Taxonomy (GTDB): domain Bacteria; phylum Acidobacteriota; class Vicinamibacteria; order Vicinamibacterales; family CAVVIG01; genus CAVQFC01. Next base: position 7,168 of record JAYVMG010000006.1, read on the forward strand.
CCGCCGGCACGATCAAGGTGACCGTCCTGATCGAAACGCTGCCGGCCGCGTTCGAGATGGACGAAATCCTCTACGAGCTCCGGGAGCACATCGTCGGGCTCAACTGCGGGCGGTGGGACTACATCTTCAGCTCGATCAAGACGCTGCAGCACGATCCGGCATTCGTGCTGCCCGATCGCGCGCAGGTGACGATGGAGGCGCCGTTTCTGCGCGCGTATACGCAGCTGCTGATCAAGACCTGCCACCGCCGTGGCGCGTTCGCGATGGGCGGTATGGCGGCGCAGATTCCGATCAAGGACGATCCCGACGGCAACGCAAAGGCGATGGAGAAGGTGCGCCTCGACAAATTGCGCGAGGTGCGCGAAGGCCACGACGGCACGTGGGTGGCGCATCCCGCCATGGTTGCCCTGGCGAAGCAGGTCTTCGACGAAGGCATGCCGGGTCCCAACCAGCTTCAGCGTCTGCGTGAAGACGTGACGGCCAACGTCGCCACCCTGCTCGCCCCGCCGACGGGCACTCGCACGGAGGCCGGCCTCCGTAATAATATTCGCGTCGGTATTCAGTACCTGGACGCTTGGCTCGGCGGCCAGGGCGCGGTGCCGATCTACAACCTGATGGAAGATGCGGCCACGGCGGAGATCTCGCGCACCCAGATCTGGCAATGGATCCACCACGGTGCGACGCTGGATGATGGCCGGACGGTGACGCGCGCGCTGGTCCAGCAGGTCATCGCGGAAGAGTCTGTCGGCCGGCATGCGAGCGCCCGCGCACTCTTCGAGACCGTCGTCACTTCCGTCGAGCTCGAGGATTTCTTAACCGTGCCCGCGTACGAAATATTGGTCAAACACTCATGAGCGTCTCGTCCTTCACGTTGCCCCAGTTTCTCGAACGCGCGCCCGCGGACACGATCGCGATCGTGCTTCCCGAGCAGAATATCCGCATCACGTACGGCAACCTGCGCAGTCAGGTGCAGGCGGTCGCCGAGCAGCTCGCGGCCGCAGGCGTCAGCCGCGGTGATCGCGTCGCGACCTCGCTGACCAACGGTCTCCCCGTCATCGTCTCGTTTCTCGCCGCTGGTCTGGTGGGCACGGCTGCGCCCCTGAATCCGGCGTACAAAGAGGACGAGTTCCGCTTTTACCTCGAAGACACCGCTGCGAAAGTGTTGTTGCTGCCGCCCGACGGCGCCGATGATGCGCGGCGCGCGGCCGTCGCGCGCGGCGTGCCGATTCTGACGATCGACATGGACGCGGCCGGTACGGTCACGTTGACCGACGGGAACGCCGTCCCCGTCGCACGCAAGCCGTTCACGCCGCCGACCGTGGACGATGTGGCGCTGGTGCTGCACACGAGCGGAAGTACCGGCCGGCCCAAGCGCGTGCCGCTGAAGCACGCGAATCTGTCCATCTCGGCGCAGAACGTGGCGCGCAGCTACGCGCTCACGTCAGATGACGTATCGCTGTGCGTGATGCCGCTGTTCCACGTCCACGGCCTCGTCGCGTCTACGCTGGCCACGCTCGCGTCTGGCGGCACGGTCGTCGTGCCGGCGAAATTCAGCCCGCTGTCGTTCTGGCGGACCGCGCGGGATCACGGCGTGACGTGGTACTCCGCGGTGCCGACGCTGCACCAGTTGCTGCTGGCGCGCGCGGGTGATCCGTCGGATCCGTCGCGACGTCCCGCGGGCGCCGAGAAACTGCGATTCATCCGCTCGTGCAGTGCGTCGTTGCCGCCGGCGGTGATGCACGCGCTCGAAGCGGCGTTCGGCGCGCCGGTGCTCGAGGCGTACGGCATGACCGAGGCGGCGCACCAGATGTCGTCCAACCCGTTGCCGCCGTCCGAGCGGCGGCCCGGTTCGGTTGGCTGCGGCACCGACGTCAAGATCAGCATCATGGACAAAGTGGGGAATCATCTGCCGATCGGCGAGGCCGGTGAAGTCGTCATTCAGGGACCGAACGTGATCACCGGCTACGAGAACAACCCGGAGGCGAACGCGTCATCGTTCGTCGAGGGCTGGTTCCGCACCGGCGATCAAGGCGTGCTCGACGCCAAGGGTTATCTGACGCTGGTCGCGCGCATCAAGGAACTGATCAACCGCGGCGGCGAAAAAATCTCCCCGCGTGAAATCGACGAGGTCCTGCAGACGCATCCGTCGGTGGCCGAGGCGGTCTGCTTCGGCGTGCCACACGGCACGTGGGGCGAAGAAGTGGCCGCTGCCGTCGTGCTCCGCGAAGGGGAGACGACGACCGAGGCGGACCTGCTGGCGTTCTGCAAGGAGCGCATGGCCGAATTCAAGCGGCCGAAGAAGATCCACATCACCCAGGCGATTCCGCGCACCGCGACCGGCAAGATTCAACGCGGCGCGGTCGCGAAGGCGTATTCGTGAACGCAAGCCTGAAGGCTTGCGCCACAGGCCCAAAATCTTGCGCCACAGGTCTGCTGTGAGAATCGTCATCGCGGGCGCTGGCGCCATCGGCGGCTATATCGGCGCCAAGCTGGCCAAAGCGGGCGCGGATGTTGTGCTGTTTGCGCGCGGCCCGCATCTGCGCGCGATGCAGGAGCGCGGCCTGCGCGTTCTCAGCCCCGACGGCGACTTCGACGTGAAGCCGCAGGTGACCGGCGACCTCGCGACGATTGGTCAGGCCGACGTCATCTTCCTCGGCGTCAAGGCGCATGGTTTGACGTCGCTGGCGCCGACGCTGCGGCCGCTCTTGGGACCCGACACCGCCGTCGTCAGCACGCAGAACGGAATCCCGTGGTGGTATTTCCAGGGATTCGGTGGGGAACTGGAAGGCCTGCGTCTCGAACGCGTGGATCCGGGCGGCGTGATCGCGGGCGCAATCGAGCCTCGCCGTGTCGTGGGATCCCTGGCGTATTTCGCGACCGACATCGTCGAGCCCGGCGTGATCCGGCACACCGAAGGGAACAAGATCAGCTTCGGCGAACCGGACGGGACGAAATCCGATCGCGCGCGGAAGATCGCGGAGCCGCTGATCGCGGCAGGATTCCGGTGCCCGATCACTCAGCGATTCCGCCACGAGATCTGGGTCAAGCTGCTCGGCAACGTCGCGTTCAACCCGATCAGCGCATTGACCGGCGGCACGCTCGAGGAGTTGGCGCGCGATCCCGATGTGTCGACGGTCGTCCGGGCGCTGATGGCGGAAACCGAGGCAGTGGCGGGAAAGCTGAACATCGAACTGCCGATCACGATCGATCAGCGCATGGCGGGCGCAGAAAAAGTGGGCGCGCACAAGACGTCGATGCTGCAGGATTTCGAAGCGGGGCGGCCGCTCGAAATCGAGGCGATCGTCGGCGCCGTCGTCGAGCTGGGTGAACGGCTCGGCGTCGCGATGCCCGCCACGCGCACTGTGTACGCGTGCGCCAAGATGCTGGACGAAAAATCACGTAGCGCGAAGGCCGGCGCCGCAGCGCGAAGCCTGGCGCTGTAGCGCGAAGGCTTTAGCCGAACGAAGGAGACACCGTGAAGATTCACAATCGCTGGTTTCAGCTGGTCGCGTCGCTGATCGCGATGATCATGATCGCGAACCTCCAGTACGCCTGGACGTTGTTCGTGAAGCCGATGCAGACGGCCACGGGCTGGAAAGCGTCGGAGATTCAGTGGGCGTTCACGTTGTTCATTCTGTTCCAGACCTGGGTGCAGCCCGCGCAGGGATTCCTGATCGACCGCCTCGGTCCGCGTGTGTTCACCACGCTCGCCGGCGTGCTCTGTGGCATCGGCTGGGCGGGCCTCGGGCTGGTGACGACGCTGCCGATGCTGTACACGCTGTACGTGATCGCCGGTATCGGCGCGGCGCTGGTGTACGGCGGTTGCATGGGATCGGCGTTGAAGTGGTTCACGAAGGAACGCGGGCTCGCGGCGGGAATCATCGCGGCCGGCTTCGGCGGCGGCACGGCGTTGTTCATCCCGGTGATCGCATCGCTCATCAAGAACGACGGGTACCAGACCGCATTCCTGTATACCGGCATCTTCCAGGGCGTGATGATTCTGATCGTCGCGCAGTTTCTGCGTCACCCGCCAGTGGCGCCCGCCACCACGCTGGCAGCCGCGGCCAGCACAAATCCGATGCTCGGCCGCCATCAATTCACGACCGGCGAGATGTTGAAGACGCGGCGATTCTACGTGCTCTACGCGATGTTCGTGATGATGTCGACGGGCGGTCTGCTCGTGACGGCCAACGCCAGTTTCATCGCGTCGGCATGGGGCATCCCCGCGGCGGCGCTCGTGCTGGCGACGTCGTTGAACGCGATCGCAAACGGCGGCAGCCGGATTTTCTGGGGCTGGGTCTCCGATCGCACAGGACGAGAATTGGCGATGGGCATCGCGTTCGCGCTCCAGGCGATCTGCCTCGTGCTCACGCTGACGGTCGGCCGTCTGTCGGGCACGCTGTTCACCGTCACACTTGTCGCCACGTTCTTCACATGGGGCGAAATCTTCTCGCTGTTTCCCTCGCTGGTCGCCGACTACTACGGCACCAAGTGCGCGACGGCGAATTACGGCATCCTGTACTCGGCCAAGGGCGTCTCGTCGATCATCGCCGGCGGCATCGCGGCGATGCTGTTCGAGCGCTTCGGCACATGGACGGCCTGCTTCTACGGTAGCGCCGCGCTCGCGCTCGGTGCGTCGGTCATCGCGTTCAGCCTTCGCGCATCGGCGGTTGACGCCGTCGCGTTGGGCGTTCCGGCAACGGCAAAATAATGTAGCGCCGGGCCTTGTGGCCCTGCGTCCGCAGACCCCGGAAGGCCTGCGCCACAGGAGAGCATGTCCATCGATCCCAAGACACTCGCAGAGGAAATCACCAGCGCGTACGCGAAGCGGGAAATCATGACCGCGCCGTCCACGCGTGACGGCGGCATCGATCTGGACACGGCGTATGCCGTCGAAGCGGAAGTCGTTCAGGCGCGGCGAGCCAGCGGCCGGCAGACCGTCGGCTGGAAGGTCGGTTACGCCAACAAGGCGCTGTGGCGCGCGCTCAAGCTCGACACGCTGGTGTGGTCACACATGTACGACGACACGGTGCGCTACGCCGATTGGAACGACGCGACGCTCTCCATCGCGTCAATGTTCTCGCCAAAAATCGAACCGGAGATCGTCTTCCAGCTCGCCAGGACACCTGCGTCAAGCGATCCCGTCGCGGTGCTCGAAGCGGTCGAGTGGTACGCCCTCGGCTTCGAGATCATCGACTGCGTGTTTCCGGACTGGAAGTTTCAGCCGACAGACTTCGTCGCCTCGCGCGGTCTGCATGCAGCGCTGTTCATCGGCGAGCCGGTCTACGTCGAGCCGGACGACATCGCCAAGCTGGTGACCGAGCTGTCCGAGTTCACGCTGCGCCTGTTGAAGAACAACGAGCTGGTCGAAGCAGGGGCCGCGAAGAACGCGCTCAAGAGCCCGGCGCTGTGTGTCGGCGAGCTGCTCGAGGCGATGCAGCGGCGCGGAGGTGAAACGCTGAAGGCCGGCGATCTGATCAGCACCGGTACGCTGACGACGTCGCTGCCGGTGACCGCCGGCGACACGTGGATCGCGTCGCTCTCCGGGATTCCGCCGTCATCCTTGACGCTGCGCATCACATAATGTCTGGTGCTTCCGGAATCGCCGCACCATCGTGACGCGGCTCTGATGCGCCGAAGTGGACGCCCGATCCATCGCTCATCACGGCCTGCCCGTGTCCGAACGTGCCGGTGCGCGGCGGCACGGTCGTCACATCGTGTCCCAGCGCTGTGAGTTCGTCCCGCACTGACTCGGGCACGAGCGCCTCGACGTTCACATCGGCGCCACCGAACGTGCCCTTCGTGAAACGCCCCGCCTCCAGCGCCTGCTGAATATCCATCTCGTAATCGACGATGTTCGCGACGAATTGTGCGTGGGCCTGCGCCTGATTGAAGCCGCCCATGATGCCGAATCCGATGCGCGTGTCGCCACGCTGCATGAACCCAGGAATGATCGTGTGGAGTGGCCGCTTGCGCGGTGCGAGCGCGTTGGGATGCGCCTCGTCCAGCGTGAAGAGCGCGCCGCGGTTGTGCAGCGCGAAGCCGGCGCCTGGCGGAACGATCGCGCTGCCGAACCCTTCGTAAATGCTTTGAATCAGCGACACAATGTTGCCGTCGCGATCGATCACGGACAGGTAGATCGTGTCGTTGCCGGAGGAGTTCGTGAGACCGTCGAACACCGATGGCTGCACGTCGCGCGCGGCATCGCCGGCGCCGATGCGTCTGGCGCGCTGCTTCGCGTGCGCCTTGTCCAGCATCGCAGCGACGGGCGGTTCACCGAAACGTGAGTCACCGACGTAGCGCAGCATGTCGGCATACGCGAGCTTCTTGGCCTCGATCATCACGTGCAACGCGCGCGCGCTGTGGAAGCCGTACTCGCCAAGTGGGAACTGCTCCATCAGGTTCAGCATCATCAGCGCCGCGATGCCCTGGGTGTTCGGCGGCAGCTCGTACACGGTCCACCCGCGGTAGGTCGTCGAAATCGGAGCGACCCACTCGGGCCGAAGTTCGCGAAGATCGGCGGCGGTCATCGTGCCGCCTGTCTCGTTCGAGATCGCCAGGATGGCGTCGGCGATCGGGCCTTCATAGAAGCCGGAGGCTCCATGCGCGGCGATCAACCGGAGCGATTTCGCCAGGTCGTGGTTGGTAAACAATTCGCCGGGGCGCGGCGCGCGGCCGTTGGGCAGATACGTTTTCGCGGCGTTGGGTTCGGCGGCGACCTTGTCGGCGAGCGACGCCCAGTGCGCGGCAATCACGTCAGAGACGGGGAAGCCGTCATTGGCGTAGAAGATCGCCGGCGCGAGGAGATCGGCCATCGGCAGTGATCCGAGCTTCGCGCGTAACGCCTCCCATCCGCTGACGGCGCCCGGGACGGTCACGGTGTGTATACCGGACTGCGGCATCTGCGTCACGCCCAGCGATTTCAGCAGCGCCGGGGTCAAGCCGGCCGGCGCCCATCCGCACGCGTTGAGACCGTGCAGCGTATCGGTCTTCGCTTCGTAGACGATCGCGAACAGGTCGCCGCCGATGCCGTTCGATTGCGGTTCGACGAGGCCCATCACGGCATTGGTTGCGATCGCCGCGTCGATCGCGTTGCCGCCGCGCTCGAGGATCTGCACGCCCGCGCACGCGGCCAGCGGTTGGCTGGCGGCGACGATGCCGTATTTTGTGGCGACTCTGGATCGGCCGACGATGATGCTCATGTGCTTCATCCTACACATTTCGGCTGTCACGCTACGACAGACTCCACGGTTTAACACGGAGGAACAGAGGAACGGGTGACGAACGGAACGCCAGATCGCAAGTGCGCGAATCTTCGACGTAGGCAGCGTGTACCGGTTCGGCGGGCGCCGCGAAACGGCGGCACGGGTGGCGGCAGACGAGATCACGAGCCCAACAGCGATCCCACCGGCTCGTGATCTCGTCTG
>JAYVMG010000007.1:0-2115 GCA_043759095.1 Acidobacteriota bacterium
GACGTCCAACGGCACCACGGCGCTGATGCTGGCGGCCGCGTCTGGGAATACCGATGCGGTGAAGATGCTGATCGACGGCGGCGCCAGCGTCAACGCGAAGGAGCCGGTGCGCGGGTTGACCCCGGCGATGTTTGCGGCGGCGTCCAATCGCGCCGCCGTGCTCACGCTGCTGGCCGCGCGCGGCGCGGATCTGAAGGCGACGTCAAAGGTCACCGACCTTGCGGCGCTGAGCAAGGATCCGGCGGCGCTGCGCGACATCACGTTCGGTAATCCGCAGCCGCCGGGTGAACCGCCGGCCGGCGGACGTAACGGTCTCGCACCGCCGGGCGCCGGACCGGGTGGACCCGGCGGGCGTGGCGGGCGAGGCAACCAGACCGCCGGCGTCGATCGCAACTATCAGTTGAACGAGCTCGTCGCGGCGCACGGCGGCCTGACGCCGTTGCTGCTCGCGGCGCGTGAAGGGCATGCCGACGCCGTGCAGGCGCTGCTCACCGCGGGCGCCGATCTGAATCAGGCGAGCGCCGGCGATCGCACCGCGCCCCTGCTGATGGCGACGATCAACGGTCACTTCGATCTCGCGAAGGTCCTGCTCGACAAAGGCGCCGACCCGAAGGCGTCGGCCGAGAACAACGCGACGCCGCTCTACGCGGCGCTGAACTGCGAGTGGGCGCCGAAAGCGCTCTATCCGCAGCCGCGCGCGCAAGTGAACCAGAAGACGACCTACCTCGAGCTGATGAAGGCGCTGCTCGACAAGGGCGCCGATCCCAACATCCGCCTGAATAAGAAGATCTGGTACTCCGGCTACAGCTTCGATCTGTCCGGCGTGGACGAAACCGGCGCGACGCCGTTCTGGCGTGCCGCGTACGCGAGCGATGTTGCGGCCATGCAGATGTTGGTGGCCTACGGTGCGGATCCCAACATCCGGACCAAGCGCATCGCCGGACGGCCGCGCGCCGGTGACGTCGACCGTGACGTCGTCGATGTGTCGGGGCTTCCGCCGGTGGCCGTCGGCGGCCCTGGCGTGACGCCGTTGCAGGCCGCGGCGGGCGTGGGCTATGGCGAGGGCTTCGCCGCCAACTCGCATCGCTTTTCACCTGGCGGCATGCTCGCCGGTGTGAAGTACCTGGTCGAGGAACTCCACGTGGACGTGAATGCGTTCGACCACGAGGGCAACACGGCGCTCCATCACGCGGCAGCTCGTGGCGACGTGGAGATGATTCAGTACCTCGTCTCCAAAGGCGCGAACATCAAGGCCGTCACCCGCGAGGGCAAGACCACCGCGGACATGGCCAATGGCCCCGTGCAGCGTATCCAGCCCTATCCAGAGGCGCTGGCGCTGCTGGAGAAGCTCGGCTCGAAGAACAACCACAAGTGCGTGTCTTGTTAATTTGAGGATCTGAGGGACTTAGGATTTTTGGATCTGGGGCCGCTTTGCGGAAACGCGAGGCGGCATTTTTTTGTTTACAGTGCAAGATTTCCGACACAGTTGTCACCTTTTGTCTTGACAGCGGCTCGCGTCAACCGTAAGGTCCGACCATCGATTTCCATCGCCCATAAGGGGGAGAAGCATATGCGTCGAGTCGTGCTGTGTATGGCGGTACTTGGTGCCGCGGTGTTCCTGCTGCCGAGAACGAGCAGTGCTCAGGCGGCCATCGCCGGAGTCGTGAAAGACACGAGCGGCGCTGTCCTGCCCGGCGTGACCGTCGAGGCGTCGAGCCCCGCGCTCATCGAGAAGGTGCGCTCGGTCGTCACCGACAACGCGGGACAGTACAAGATCGTCGACTTGGCGCCAGGGGCCTATCAGGTCTCGTTCACGCTCGCCGGCTTCAAGGCCGTGAAGCGCACCGGGATCACCCTGGAAGGCAACTTCACGCCAACGGTGAACGCCGAGCTGCAGGTCGGCTCGCTGACGGAAGTGCTGACGGTCACCGCTGAAGCGCCCACCGTGGACGTCATCAACACGCAGAAAACCTTCGTCGTCAACCGCGAAATGCTCGACACGATTCCCACGACTGAGCGCAGTACGGTGTCGCGCGCGCTGCTGATCCCCGGAACGACGGTGACGCCGTTCGTCCTCGGACAGTTCAACCTCACCAGCCACGGCTCGTCGACCTC
>JAYVMG010000008.1:0-5638 GCA_043759095.1 Acidobacteriota bacterium
AGAAAAAAATCCGGTTTCTTCCGGGCGTCGCGTTTGGCCTGGCTGTTCCACGTCGTTTCGCCCGCGCGACTTGACCGCTAAACACCACACGTAGTAAAACTTACACCGACTCGTGCAGTAATACGCACGCGCTTGCATCCCATTCATGGACAAACTCGTCGAGCGCGAAAACGCGACTCAAAACCCCCTGGTCGCCGCGCCCGCTCTGGCCGTTCAATTTTTCCTGATCCCGTTGGTCGTTGTCGGTATCACGGTCAGCGTGTACGTCGGATTCCGCACGCTGCTGGCCAACGATCGGACACCGCAGGAATATCTGAGCGAAGTGCGCAACGGCGGCTCCGACCGGCGATGGCCGGCGGCGTACGAACTGTCGCGGCTGATGGGCGATCCGAAAGTTCGCGCCGATCGCACGCTCGCGCCCGCGCTGGTCAAAGCGTTCGAGGCCGCCAAAGAGGACGACCCGCGCGTGCGGCAGTATCTGGCGCTCGCGATTGGACGCCTGGATCCGCCTCTGCCGCCGGACGCGGTGGCCGACCTGACCAAGGCCCTCGACTCGGCCGACGGCGAGTCTCGCGTCAGCGCGATCTGGGCCCTCGGGTCCTCAGGTGATGCCGCCGTCGTTGCCACGCTGCAGCCGCTGGCGACGTCGTCGGACAGGGGCATCCGCAAGATGGTGGTCTACGCGCTCGGCGCACTGCCGGGCACCGCGCAGATCGCGACGCTGAACACCGCGCTGCAGGACGCCGAGCCTGACGTGCGCTGGAACGCGGCCGTCGCGCTTTCACGCAAGGGCAGTCACGACGGTGTGGCCGTGCTGCGGCAGATGATGGACCGGCAGTACGTGGAGCAGGCCGTCAAGCGCGACGTGCGGCAGGACGAAGATCGCGACCCGATTGCCGACGTGATGATCAGCGGGCTGCGCGCGGCCGCCATGCTGAAGGACGAAGGCCTCAAGCCATCGGTGACGAACCTCAGCCAGCAGGATCGCAGCATGAAGGTTCGGCAGGCGGCGCTCGAAGCCCTCAAGGTGATGGGATAACAGACATGTCCGACGAAACGAAACCTGACGCGCCGATTCCGGCGGCGCCCGCTGCACCGGCCGTCCATGCGGCGCCGGCGGCGCCGAAGCCACCGGCGGCGCCCGTTCCGAATCTCGCCGGCAAGACCACGTCGATCGCGTCGGCCGGCGGCGCGGCGGCGGCAAAGCCGGCTGCGGCCGTCGCCAAAGCCTCGACGCGCGACGCCGACGACACGTCGCCGCTGTTGAATCGCCGCGCCTGGATGGGCCTCGCCTGGGGCGCGTTTTCGGCGGCGTCGGCGGCGGCCCTCGCGGCGACCGGCCGTTTCATGTTCCCGAACGTGCTCAACGAGCCGCCGCAGCAATTCAAGGCCGGCTTCCCGAACGAGTACGGCATGGGCGTGGACGAACGGTGGAAAGAGAAGTTCGGCATCTGGATCGTGCGCATCGCCGACGAGAACGTCGAGCCGCACGGCAGCGGCTTCTACGCGCTCTTCACCATCTGCACCCATCTGGGCTGCACGCCGAACTTCCTGTCGGCCGAAAACAAGTTCAAATGTCCGTGCCACGGCAGCGGCTACCGGACCACCGGCGTTAACTTCGAGGGACCCGCGCCGCGTCCGCTCGAGCGCGCGAAGATCGGGTTGTCCGACGACGGTCAGCTCCTCATCGACAAGAGCCGCAAGTTCCAGTACGAGCTGGGTCAGTGGGCGGACCCCGACGCATTCTTGAAAGCGTGAAGTCTCAAGTCTGAAGTCTGAAGTCTCACGACGCAGAGCGTGAGAGTTGAGCGTTGAGAGTTGAGAGTTGGCATCTGATATGGCTGATACGAAGACCGTTGCTCCGAAGCAAGGCCCCGGCGCCCAGTTCTGGAACTGGCTGACCGAGACGCAGGTGTGGACGTCCGTGTTCCGTCACGGCCGACCCGACAACGACCGCAACCGCGTGCTGGTCATGCTCTCGAACCTGTTCCTGCATTTGCACCCGGTGCGGATCCGGAAGTCAGGCGTCAAGCTGCGTTACACGTGGTGCATGGGCGGGTTGAGTTTCTTCCTCTTCCTCGTGCTCACGTTCACCGGCCTGCTGCTGATGTTTTACTACCGGCCGACGCTCGAGTATGCGTACTCGGACATCATCGGCCTGCGCGAGCACGTGCCGCTCGGCATCATGCGCGAGATGCACCGGTGGGGCGCTCACGCGATGGTCATCACGGTGTGGTTGCACATGTTCCGCGTCTTCATGACCGGATCGTACAAGCCGCCGCGTGAATTCAACTGGTCGGTGGGCGTGATCATGCTCGTGCTGACCTTACTTCTTTCGTTTACTGGCTACCTGCTGCCGTGGGATCAGCTGGCGATCTGGGCCATCACGGTCGGCTCGAACATGGCGCGCGCCACACCGTTCCTCGGCTACGAGGGACCGGGCGCGCAGTTGCTGCGGCTCGGTGACGTGCCGCTGATTCACGCCTACGACGATGCGCGGTTCGCGCTGCTCGGCGGATCGTTTGTCGGCGAGGGCGCGCTGCTGCGGTTCTACGTGCTGCACTGCGTCGGTCTGCCGCTCGGCATCGCGGTGCTGATGGCGGTCCACTTCTGGCGCGTGCGTAAAGACGGCGGCATTTCGGGCCCGCTCTAGGAGTCGATATGGGCTTTATCAAAGGCGCAATAAACGCAATCGCGGATCCGCGACTGTTCTTCATGCTCGCGGTGCTGGGGCTCGTGGTCCTGGTCTGGAAGCGTGAGCAGGTCGCGTCCAACGCGGTCGGCTACGCCCTGCTGGGCGGGCTCGCGGTTTTCTTCATCTTTGGCACGTTCGACCCCAACTTCCGGCTGATCGTCACCAAGCCGGACAATGTGCCGATCGTCGGACTGATTTTCCTGCTCGCGTTCTTCGTCTGGTACTCGATCCGTGAAGGCGTGCTGAACGACCGGCGCATCGCGGCGGGGAAGGGCCCGATCGAGAAAGAAGAGTCGGACCGCGTGTGGGTGTGGCCGGACCTGGTCTACACCGAGTTGATCGCGCTGATCCTCTGCTCGGTCGTGCTCATCGTCTGGTCGATCTTTCTGAAGGCGCCGCTCGAGCAGCCGGCCAACCCGGCGAACACGCCGAACCCGTCGAAGGCGCCGTGGTATTTCCTCGGCCTCCAGGAAATGCTGGTTTACTTCGACCCCTGGCTCGCCGGCGTTGTGCTGCCGGGCCTGATCATCGCCGGGTTGATCGCCATTCCCTACGTGGACAAGAACCCGAAGGGGAACGGCTACTTCACGTTCAACGAGCGCAAGGCCGAGATCACGATCTTCCTGTTCGGTTTCGTCGTGCTCTGGTGTTCGCTGATCGTCCTCGGTACGTTCCTCCGTGGCCCGAACTGGAATTTCTTCGGCCCGTTCGAATTCTGGGACATCCACAAGCTTGCGGCGCTGACCAACGTCAACCTGTCGGAATACGTCTGGGTGCGCGGCCTCAAGATGGGGCTCCCGACGAACTGGTTCCTGCGGGAGATCGTCGGCATCGTGTTCGTCCTGTTCTACGTCTTCGCGCTGCCGCCGCTGCTCGCGAAGCTGTGGTTCAAGGCCTACGTCGAGAAGCTCGGCACATCGCGCTACTACGTGACGGTGGTCCTCTTCCTGATGATGATGTCGCTGCCAATCAAGATGCTCGCGCGCTGGCTTTTCAACCTCAAATACATCGTGGCGATTCCCGAATTCTTCTTCAACATCTAGACCATGGCTGACAAAAAGAGCGTCGGGCACGCCTACAACGTCGACTTCCTGAACGTCGTCTTCGCGGCGTCCAGCTTGTTCCTGTTCCTGTCGGTCATCTGGATGGTCTGGGATGACTTCGACCGCGACTGGAAGAAAACCCAGCGGCACTTCAGCGAGCTCGAAGTGCAGGTGACGCAGGCCAATCTCGCGCAGGCCGGGCGCGCCGTCGACAAGAAGAAATTCACGACCCTCGAAGTTCAGGAGGCGGCGGCGCGCAAGAACGTCGCGGCCAATCAGGCGAAGGTCGACGGCCTCCAAGCCAAGCTGAAGGACGCGGACAACGCGCTGTTCCGCGCCACCACCGCCTTTCAGACGATGAAGGCGACCTACGATCAGGATCGCTACGACTTCGAAGCCACGCGGGCCAACGGCCTGCCGAGCGAGAAGAAGGAAGCGATTGCGAAGGACGAAGCGCGCCAACTGCATGAGCTCGATCTCGCCCGCGAGAAAGCCGAAGCTGACAAGGCGGACATCCAGAAGCAGCTCGGCCAGTACACCGGCGAAGTTGCCACGATCCAGAAGTCGATTGACGAGATCAGCGCGGAGCAGAACCGGCTCAAGAAGCGCCTGGACGTGATCGCGCCGAGCATGGTCAAGGACTACTTCCGGAACGCGCCGCTGCTCGACTTCATGGCGCCGACCATCAAGGTTCAGCAGATCCTGCTCCCGAACGTCGTCGACGACGTGAACTTCATTCGCGTCGGGAAGATGGATCGCTGCCAGACCTGTCACCTGGCGATCGACAAGAAGGGCTACGAGAAGTATCCGCAGCCGTTCACCACCCATCCCGATCTGGCCACCTATCTCGGCGGCAGCTCAGCGCACCCGATCGACAAGACCGGCTGCACCGTCTGCCACGAGGGCATGGGGCAGTCCGTCAGCTTCCGCGACGCGGCGCACATGCCGAGCAACGAGAAGCAGAAGGAAGAGTGGGAGAAGAAGTACCACTGGGAGCAGCCGCACCTGTGGGACTACCCGATGCTGCCGGTCAACATGACCGAGGCGTCGTGCGCGAAGTGCCACAAGCAGCAGGTCTACATTCCGAAGGCGGACAAGCTGAACATCGCCTATGCGACGTTCGAGCGCGCCGGCTGCTACGCGTGCCACAAGACCAAGGGTTTCGAGAACGTGAAGAAGCCCGGGCCGATCCTGACCAAGATCGACTCGAAGCTGTCGCAGGACTGGGTCAGAAACTGGATCCGGAACCCGAAGGCCGTGAAGCCCACGACCTGGATGCCGCGCTTCTTCTACAACTCGAACAACAGCGCGCCGGAAGACGCGCCGCGGAACGAGGCCGAGATCAACGGGATCTCCGCGTATCTCTTCGCCAACGCCGACAAGCACGAGTTCGCGGTGAAGAACCCGTCGCGCGGCGACGCGAAACGCGGTGAGGAAATCGTCAAGCAGATCGGCTGTCAGGGCTGCCACGTCGTCGGCGAAGGATCGCGATCGGATGCCGGTCCGCGCCGCACGTTCGGTCAACCGCTCGAGAACATCGGCAACAAGACGTCCTACGAGTGGATCTACAACTGGGTGCGCGATCCGAAGCACTACAGCCCGGCGACGTACATGCCGAACCTGCGCCTCACCGATCCGCAGGTCGCAGACGTCGCGACGTATCTCGTCAGCCTGAAGGGGCCGGCGGGCGACCAGGCCAAAGCGACGCCTGACGCGAAGGTCACAGACGAAGTGCTGCTCGAGTACATGAAGAACGTGATGCCCTTCGAAGATGCGAAGGCGCAGATGGCGAAGATGACTCCGCAGCAGAAACAGTTGGACCTCGGGCAGCGCGCGATCAGCCGCTACGGCTGCTTCAGCTGTCACGACATCAAGGGGTTCGAAGGTGCGCAGTCGATCG
>JAYVMG010000009.1:0-14524 GCA_043759095.1 Acidobacteriota bacterium
TGAGCCCTGGCGGAATTCTAACGCGCCGCCGTCGCCGCTTTCCAGCGCCACACGACGGACGCCGTGGTGGTATTGTCGGTCTTCTTGAAGGCGGGGACCGGGCTGTTCGAATAGCGCAGGAGATAGCCGATCTTCAGCGCGAGGTGCGCATTCATTGCGGCCTGTGCGGTCACCTCGGCTTCGGAACGGTACGCGGCCGCCGTCGTGAAGTCGGGAAAGTAGGTAACACGCTGCGTCGTGTCGCCCGCCGTGCCGAACGGGATGCGGCTGAGGAGCTGCAGCACGCCGATGGGATCGTTCACGTCCGCATTGGCCGTGCGCGACTCGTGCAGCCACGCGACGCTGGTCACGCCGTCGAGGGTCCATTCCGGATGATGCACGAGCGCCCAGCTCAACCCGCCATCGAGAATCGACCGGGCGGCGAGACCGGCGAAGCGATCGCGCTCGAGCCGGATCCCGGTGGCCACGCCGACGATCGACGTCAGCGTGCGCTGCGCCCGCAGCATGCCGAAGTAGCGCTCGGCGGTGGTGGCGCCGTCGCTACTGGTCCTGACGAGCGTGGCCGCCGATTCGATCTGCCAGAATTCCCCGCGCCGATGCGCCTGGAAATCCGCGCCGGAGGCCGCGGTATCGGAATTACCGCTCGCGCCCACAAACGAGGCGCCGATCTGCGCATCCCACGGCGGCGGCGAGGGGGCGGCTGCAGCCGTCTGCGCGCATGCAGACCGGGCGGCGAACACGATCGACAGGCAGATCGCACAGGTCGTAAGGGTCGGCTTCATGAGTCAGAACGAGTGCAACGCGTGTGCCGCCAGGGCCGGCCGGGCAGGGAAGTCAGTCGCTATGACGCCGTCACTCAGGACGTGTTCCGTCTCGGCTGCCCCTCCTCTATAGAGTCCACCCCAAACGTTGGCCTTCCCACCCGGCACCCGCCTCGGCGCGTACGAAGTCACCGCGCAGATCGCGTGTGGGATGGGCGAGGCCTACAAGGCCACTGACACGAATTTGAAAGGGCGGTGGCCCTCAAGGTGCTGCCTGCCTCCGTCGCCACGAATGCCCATCGGCTGGCGAGGTTCCAACGCGAAGCCGAAGTCCTCGCCACGCTCAATCATCCGGACATTGCTGCAATCGCTTAGCCCGATCCGACGAGATCACCGCGCTCGCGATGGAACTCGTCGAGGGCGAGGATCTGTCACAGCGGATCGCGCGCGGCGCGCGGCGTGGACGCGAGCATCGTCGGATTGGTCCTCCCTGGCCGCGAAGCGTAGACCGCCCGCGCCTAAAGGCTTCCCGGGGCGCCGGACATGACATCGGGACCCGCACGACGAACCACACCGGCTATTTCTTGGTGTACTTCTCCATCATCTCTTTCATGACCTCCGCGGCCGTCTTGTTGCCCTTCCGCATCTCCTGCATCATTTCCGTGGACGGCGGGAGGATGTGGTTCGCGCGCAGGTAGCCGACGACGTTGCCGTAGATCTCGTTGTTGTGGACGGTGGTGTGCAGGAACGACGTCACCATCTGCGGCGACGAGAGGATCTTCTGGTCGTTGAGCTGCTCGAACGTCGCGTCGCAGTAGTCGAACGACTCCGCCAGCGCCTTGGCGATCTCGGCCTTGGTCGTGAGCAGGTCGGACTTGGCCTTCGGCATCGGGTTCGGCTCGCCGCGCAGCGTCGAGCAGTCGAGGTAGTTGCGCTCGGTCGAGTGGTTGATCCACTGGCCAAAGTCCATCTGCGCTGGGTCCAGCTTGAAGCCGTACTTGTCGGCGGGCATCACGGAAGCGGCGCCGAGCAGGTCGAGCTTCACCGGATTGTAGTACCGCTGGATATTCGTGGTCTTGAGCGGATCCTGCGCGTGCGCGGGAACCGCGGCGACCAGGCTGGCGATCAGCAAAAACGTTGTCTTCATGTGAGCCCTCCGTGAATGGTTGACGGACAACCACGCAGGTTACCGCAGATACCCCCTGTGCTACCACGGCCGCTGGTAGCGCTCGCGCGGCACGGCTGCGTCGAGGGCACGGCCGTCGCCAGATACTGGACATCGCTGCGCTCACGGTCCGCGTTCCGCGCCAATTCGGTGAGGACCAGATCTTACGGGTCGAGCGCCGGCGCCTGCAGGTGGAGGAACGCGCGGCAGTTACATTTCGGTCAGACGGCCCTCGTAGTTGTCGGGATACGTCGCACCGTGACGACGTCCACGTAGATCCCGTGGGTCTCGTGGAAAGCGAAACCCTGGCCGGCGACTAGTCGCGAGCGTGCGTTGGTCCTCAGTGGGGAGGATCGACAAGACGTCCCAGCCCGCAGCACGCCGTCGCGCGCACAACGCCCACGCCAGGAGACAATGTTTGCAAACCCTTTCGTCCGAGCGCGAACAATACTGTCCTGCGTTCGGCGTCCGTGTGCAATTGCAGTGCGCTCCATGGTGCAGTATGAACGGTTAGGCCAATCCATTGTCCGCGGCGGTTGGCTTTCTGAGTATTGACATCGCGCGCGCTCTTGCCTAAGTTCAAGGCACCTTCGACTTTGCCGACTTCGCGCCCCCACCTCGAAGTCGTCGGTGTTGATCCGAAATCTCTGCCGAGCGGCGGCCCGCATCCTGCGCGGCGGCGGTCGTTGTGCATGTCTCTCGATGACGGACCGGACCGGCTGATCGCGGTCGTGGGAGAAACGGAATGGCCGCAGACTTCGACGCGATCGTTATTGGGAGTGGCTTTGGCGGCGCCATTACTACGTGCCGCCTCGCGGAACACGGATATCGGGTGCTCGTTGTCGAACGCGGCCGCCGGTGGGGCGTGAAGGACTTTCCGCGGCGTCCGACGGACCCGTGGGTGTGGGACCAGGAGCAGCCGCTCGACAGGAACGGCTGGTTTGACCTTCGCGTGTTTCCGCACATGACGGTCGTGGCCGGCGCCGGCGTTGGCGGTGGCTCACTGGTGTACGCCAACATTTCCGTCGAGGCGAAGCCCGACACGTTTGACACTGGCTGGCCGGCCGAGATCACCTACGCCGAGCTGAAGCCGCACTACGACGCCGTCGGCGCGATGATGGACGTCCGGCCCGTGCCGACAAACCAATGGCCGGAGCGAACGCGCCTGCTGCGCGACGGCGCACTGGCACTCGGGTATGGCGACCGCTTCCGCCAGCTCGATCTCGCGGTCACGTTCGATCTGAAGTGGAACTACGATTTGCCGGACGCGCACGATCCGGCCAAGTCGAAGACGTTCGTCAACGCGGAAGGCCGCGAGCAGGGCACCTGCGTGCATCTCGGGAACTGCGACGTCGGGTGCGACGTCAACGCGCGGAACACGCTCGACCTGAATTACCTCGCACGCGCCGAAGCGAAAGGCGCCGAGATTCGGCCGCTCCACGTCGTCCGCACGATTGCGCCGGACCCCGACGGCTACCGCGTCTCGTTCGATCGCATCGATACGGGCGCGCTGGTCGCGGACAGTGTCCGCGCGCGCCTGGTGGTCGTCGCGGCGGGCTCAATCGGCTCGACTGAGCTGCTGCTCCGTTCCCGCGACTTGCATCAGACGCTGCCGCATCTCTCGACCATGCTCGGACGCAACTGGAGCAGCAACGGCGACTTCCTGACGCCGGCTATCCAGCCAACCCGCAACGTCCAGCCGACGCGCGGTCCGACGATCACCGCCGCGGTCGACCTGCTCGACGGTGCGTTTCGTGGCCAGCATGTGTTCATCGAAGACGGCGGCCTGCCGGATTTTGGCGGGAGTTACCTGCAGAAGCTGGCGGCTGATACCAGCGGCGACCCACGCAAGCAGCTGCTCATTCAGTTCATCCGGACCCTGAACGCGGGCGGCGCGCTCGATCACGTCATGCCGTGGTTTGCCCAGGGGCGAGACGCCGGGAATGGCGTGATGTCGTGGAAGGATGGCCGGCTGGCGCTCGACTGGGATGTCGCCGACTCAGAACCCACCATCAATGCCATCGTCGAGCTCCACCAACAGATGTCGCTGAAGACCGGCGGCCTTCCGCTGACGCCGCTCACCTGGACGTTGGGCAAGGAGCTCATCACGCCCCATCCGCTCGGCGGCTGCAGCATGGGGACGGCGGCCGACAACGGCGTGGTCAATCACGCCGGCGAAGTGTTCGGCCACAGGAATCTGTTCGTCGCCGACGGCGCGATCGTGCCGAAAGCGCTGGGGCTCAATCCATCCAGGACGATCGGCGCGCTCGCCGAACGGGTGGCGTCCATTATTGTGAGCGAAGGTCGATAGAAGGGGACGCGATGGGAAGCGTGCTCGTTCCGTATTCAGAGATGCAGCAAGCGTTCAAGGACAATCCCGATTCCGTCCAGAACGCGGTCTCCCAGGGCGCGACGGCGGCAGCCGGTGGCGACCCCACGCAGCGGGCACGCCTGATCGCGCAGTGGCACGAGGCCGTCGCCGCGCTGGAGCAGTCGAGCCAGGGGACGAGCATCCTCGCGACGCCACAAAATGCGCTCGCGTCGCGACTCCAGACGATGCTGGCGAGCAACGCAACGGCCGCCGGCAAGACGCAGGTGGTCCAGCCGCGCCAAACGGTGACGACCAGCGCCGGCGACAGCCAGGCCGAAGAAACAGTGGTGGTCAAGTTCGACAACAACGACCTGATCGGGTGGCTCGGCACCGGGCTGCGCATCGCCTTTGGTGCGGATCGCCATCCATGGATCGCGCCGCCGGAAGCACCCGAGACGATTCCGGACGACGTCCGGATTGCCGTGTTCGGAGACTGGGGAACCGGGATGTACGGCGCGCCCGTCATCGGAGACACGATCGTCAAGAAGCTGACGCGGTGCGATGTGGTGCTGCATCTGGGCGACACGTACTACTCGGGCGCTGATGACGAGATCGACCGCCGGCTGATTGGGGACTGGCCGGTCCGGGGCGGGAAGACGATCAATCGCACGCTGAACGGCAACCACGAGATGTACTCGGGCGGCATGGGGTACTTCCGGGCGCTCGCGAGCTTTTTCAACCAGCCCGCCAGCTGTTTTGCCATGCAGAACAGCAACTGGATTCTCGTCGCCCTCGACACGGCCTACAAAGACTTCGACATCGCCCCGGATCAAGTCGCGTGGCTCAAGCGCATCGTCGCCGCCGCAGGGCCGCAGCGCAAACTGATTCTGTTTTCGCATCATCAGCCGTTTTCCCAGCTGGACGATCAGGGGCCGAACCTTCAGATTGCGCTCTCCGAACTACTGGAGCAGCAGCGCGTCACCGCCTGGTTCTGGGGTCACGAACATCGTCTGGTCGTGTACGAGCCGCATCCGCAATGGGGCGTCAAGGGGCGCTGTGTCGGGCACGGGGGATTTCCGTCGTTCCGTGACACACAGATCGGCGCGGGCGGCGACATCTACAAGTGGATTCACATGGCGGCAGACCTGCACGCGCCGGAGGCCCTGCTGCTCGACGGACCGAATTTCTGGGTGACGGTGAATCCGATGCAGTACAGCCCGAACGGATTCCTGTTTCTGGAGTTCAACGGCAAGAACGCCTGGGAGACCTATCGCACACCCGACAACATCGCCGTCAGCGAACGATGGGCGCTGTAGTCAGCGCCGTTCCCGGGCGTGAAACGCGGCGTGAGAGAGGCATGATGCGTGTACTAATTGCGTCGTTGACGCTGTCGTGTGTGATCTTCGGCGCTCGGCCGGCGGCCTGCTTGCAGGCCGCGTCGGTGCCGCTGTCGCTCACCGTCACGGCGTCTCCCGCCGAGGTCGCGGTCGGCGGCACCGTGTCGGTCGTCGTCGGCGTGAAGAACTACAAGGGTGACGCGATCGCGGTCGACCGGCCTCTCAGCGTGACCCTGCACTCCGAGTTGAGCGGCGATTCCACGATCAACGTCGGCGCCGCGCAGTCGTCGGCGCAAACGGAGATCCGATTTCCACGGGGCGGCGTCGCTACGCTGACCGCGACGGCGTCGAAGATGAGCGGCGGCTCCGCCGTGGTGGTCGTCAAAGCTGCCGAAGGCCCGACCGCCGTCCCGCCGCTAGGCCAGCCGACAGACGCGTTCGACGCGGCCGGTGCGCACCTGTCGCTGAATGTCGATGTGTTGCCACAGCACGTCCATCCCGTCGGCACGGCCTGGAAGGCCCTGGTCCTGGTCACCGCCCTGAATGACGCGCATCGGCCCGTTGCGGTGCACGTTGACACCGCAATCCATCTGGCGACAGACCTCGGGCTGGTGACCCCGGCGGACGCGGAGATCAAAGCCGGCAAGGCGCGTGCAGCAACGATTCAATTGACGTCGCAGCGCCCGGGCGAAGGGACCGTCTGGGCCTGGACCGACGACGGGACGCTGACCAAAACCACCGTCGAATACCACGAGGCCGTGCCGTCGCAAGTATTCGTCACGGGTCTGCCAGGCGAGGTGCTCAACGATGGGAAGAGCGTGGTTAACGTGACCGTGTTTCTGCAGGACGAAACAGGAGCCACGGCACGCAGCGTCGACGACATGTCGGTCAAGCTGACGTCGTCGATTGGCACGCCGAACCCGTCCACGCTGTCGATTCCGAAGGGCACGTTCTTCGGTGAAGCGCTGCTCACATCGCCGATCTCCGGAGTGGCGGCGATCACCGCTACAGCGCCCGGATTCAAGTCCGGCTCGACGCAGGTGCGATTTGTGTTTCCGATCCTGCTCGTCACGCTGGCTGGCATCGGGGGGTTGATCGGCGCCGTTGTGCGGTCGGGCCGGCAGATGCTCGCGGGAGCTGTGTTGTGGCATCTCGCGAGCAGCATCGGGATTGGAGTCGTGTTCGGTCTGCTCTTTTACGCGCTGGCGTCGTTTGGCGTCGTCGCGTCGATTCCAAAGTTGTCCATTCCTCTAGCGGGGATACCGACTACGAACCACTTGGCCTCCGTCGTGCTTGGATTCTTCGGAGGCTACTATGGGCGCGCGTGGTTGCCGGATCCGTCGGCGACATAAGAGCCCTTTGGCCATTTCACCAGGAGTTCACCGTGGCAGCCGGAATCAAGTTCACCGAAACGATGCGCGGTCATTTCTCGACGAGCGTACTGGATGACTACGCCGCCGCCGAGACGCGAGGCATCCACGACGGCGCCTCCCTCGAGTTCACGGTCACGGTGAGCTCCGACAACCTCGACGACATGCTCCAGAACCCGGCTCATCAGGGCCGGATCGATGGTTCGATCGACTGTCCGACGCTGTCCCTGCGTCCTCTTCAAGTGGCGGACGGGGTCTTCAAGCTTCTGGTCGTCGATCCCACGCGCGTCAACGCGCGGCAGATGACCTACCGCATGATCGGCGTGGCCGACAACGGAAAGAAGTACCGCATCGACGGATTCAAGGAGATCCAGGACGACAAGCATCTCGCGGTGTGGGCCGACACGACGACACTCTTCGTCACGGTCACGGATCTCGATGCGGCAGGGGAGCGCGCGATCGGGAAAGGCATCCTGCACATCCTTCCCGCCGACTTCCTGCATCAGATGACCACGATGGAAGTGACGAATGCGGCGACTCCTCTCGACGCCTTGACCAGTCTGGCCAAGTTCGGGATGTTCTTCGCAGGCGCGCTCTTCGAGACGTACGGCGGCGTGCTCGTGCGGTCCAACGAGCTCTTGCCCGACGCGCCGCCGCGCGTGCGGCGCCCGCTCCGTCTGCCCGCGCCCGACGTGTACTTCTTCGACACCGACGATGGCGCAACATTGAAGCTGACGCGGCACCAGGGGGGCAAGAAAGGACCGGTCGTCCTGTCGCCGGGTTTCGGCACGTCGACGCTGGCCTACACGATCGACACTGTCGACACGAACCTTCCGGAATCCCTCTGCGCGGCCGGATACGACGTCTGGCTCTTCGACTACCGCGCGAGTCCTGCTCTGGCGTCGGCGCGCACGCAGTTCACGCTCGACGATATCGCGAAGCGGGATTATCCGGCGGCGATTGCCAAGGTCTTGGAGGTCAGCGGGGCGCCGACCGTCCAGGTGATGGCGCATTGCATCGGGTCGATGACCTTCCTGATGGCGATGATGGCGGGCCTCCAGGGAGTCCGTTCGGCGATTTCGTCGGCGCTCACGCTGTATCCGATTTCGCCGATCGCCAATCGCATCCGGGCCGGGCTGGATCTGGGACAGCTTCTGGTCGCGGCCGGCGTCGAGACCATGACGACCGATTTCGATCGGGAGCGGGCCGTCGACGTGATGATCGACAACATCCTAAAGCTGTTTCCGTCGACCGAGCAGTGCACGAGAGCCGTCTGCCGCCGGATTCTCGGGATCTACGGCGACGTCTACAAGCACGCGCAGTTGAACGAGGCCACTCACGGCGCGATCCATGAAATGTTCGGCGTCGCCAACGTGAGAACGTTCAATCACATCAGCCTCATCGTCCGCACCGGCCACGTCGTGGACAAGGACGGCGGCGAGACCTACATGAATCACCTCGATCGCCTGGCGATCCCGATCACGTTCCTGCACGGCGCAGAGAACAACCTGTTTCTGCCCGAGGGCAGCCTGAAGACGCAGCAGGCGCTTGCGTACGCCAATGACGCGCTGCTGTACCAGCGCGTCGTGTTCCCGAACTACGCGCACATGGACTGCTTCATCGGAAAGTCCGCGTCCACCGACATCTTCCCGACCATCGTGTCGGAGCTCGGTCGTTTCAATTAGGAGCTCCATGCCGCCTGTCCATCCAGGGCTTGCCAGTCTGCTGCAGTATCCACTGATGTCGGCGCTCGCGGAGCGTCGGACCCGGCGCATCGCGCAAGGCGTGTCGCTCATCGCGGCCGGGCTCAGTCACACCAGCACGAACCAGCCGAAGCCGCTCGGTCCGCTCGAGGAGGCCATTCTCATCGTCTCGACCGGACTGACTGGACCGGTGATGCACGACGGTCCGCTGAAGAAGCCCGACGGTCGAGACGAGCTCGGGTCGCCGTTCGACCACGTGATGGGCAAGACGGCGAGCAGCCCGGACAACGCGCACGCAACGTCCTTCTTCTTGATCAACGATCAGGGCATCTTTCTGATCAAGACGCCCCGCGACCAGGACGCGCTTCAGCTTCTCGGCTCTCTGCCGCCGGCATGGGAGCAGTGGACCGAGGACGACTGGCTGCGCGTCGCCAAAGCCGTGACCGTGCAGATCTCCGACACGCGCCTGGAGTTTCCGCGGACGTTTCCGTACTACCTGGGGTGGAACAAGCAGACTTCGAACGTCCCCGGGTCGACGATTCTGTTTCCGGTGGTCGACTGCACCCGGCAGTACATCAACGCGCTCCTGACCGCGCTGTCCGAGCCAGACGGGCAACGTCCGGTGTTCATCGACGACTGGCAGGCGTTCGAGCCGGCCGACGCTGTGGAAGCGGCGGTGTGGGTGGGCGCACAATTCGGGTTTCCCAAGAGAATTCCGTATCAGCCCATCGGCGGCATCAAGTGGGTGCAGAACGGCTTCTGCAACAAGGACATCAGCGCGCCGCTGGGGATGCAGCGCGCGCTGCGCACCGACTACGAGTCGTTCTTCCTGCTGCAGAACCTCATGCTCGTGGCGCAGGCGATGGGCCTCGGCGCGTGGATCCACTCGTCGGTGTTCGCGCCGTGGGTGCTGCACCGCGATCCCTCACAAGGGTGGCTCGGTCTCGGCTTCCGCTTTGAGGATCCGGGCAAGGACTGGGGGCTGCGCTGGCCGCCGCTGCCGGCGACCCAGCCCAATCCGGTCGGCATCGACGGCGTGCTCCAAGGTTTGTGTCCGCCGTACGTCAACTCGATGAACGAGGCGGTGGACATCTTCCTCGCGGAGAAATACGGCCCGAAGGGCATGTACGGCGACGCCGCGACTTTCGCCGCGCCCTACAAGGACCCGGCGTTCGCCGACGAGTACCTCAAGCACCAGGTCCCGTTTTCGCCGCAGGCCATCGAGTACTGCAAGGAGGTGTGCAATTACCAGTTCGACAAGTACGGCCGCTTCCCGGCGTTCGTGGACGCGTTCTACGTGCCCGGCATCTGGCTGCAGATCTCGCATCTCGAAATCGAGTACTACGAGAAGTTCTACAAACCGTCGCAGTTCCGCAGTCAGGCCGCACACGCTGCGACCTGGGGTGAAACGTAGGCTCGAGGAGATCGCCGATGCGGAATAGATACCTCGCCTGGATCTCGACATTCGCGTCGGCGTGGGTCTTTTCGTTGATGCTGGCTGCGGCCGCGCAGCCGCTGCAGGACGTCGGCGACACGTACGAATCCGGTTACGGGCAGTACACCGACGACCAGAAGCTCGGGCGCGACACCTGGTATTTCTGGACGGCCGGCGACGAGCACTTCTGGCGGAAGATGGCGGCGTTGACCAACGGCGACGTCGACCTGCTGCTGTACGTCGACTCGCGGCGGCACGATCGCCGGTTCGAGACGATGGGCGTCATCAATCACCCGCGCTGCAAGGCGGCGACGGCGCCCGACACGTACGGCCTGTGGATGGACGACTGTTCCGACGCCGAGCAGGCGCCCCAGATTCCGGGCAAGCCCTCCGGCATCGTCGGGCTCCGCCGGTTCGAGAACTCGGCGTTCGACCCCGCGA
Organism: Acidobacteriota bacterium; assembly: GCA_043759095.1. GTDB lineage: Bacteria > Acidobacteriota > Vicinamibacteria > Vicinamibacterales > CAVVIG01 > CAVQFC01. The sequence continues at coordinate 10,524 of JAYVMG010000009.1, forward strand.
AGTGGAGCGTCGACGCCTATCTGAAGGACCGCGCGTCGATCGAGCCGCCGTATCTCGTCGGCATGTCGTGCGGCTTCTGCCACGTCGGCTTCAACCCAATCAACCCGCCGTCCGATCCGGACAACGCCAAGTGGGCCAACCTGTTTCCGACGATTGGCAACCAGTATTTCGAGGAAGGCAAGCTGTTCAGCCTGAACATGACGCCGGCCGATTTTCGGTGGCACGTCGCGAACCGGCAGCCCGCGGGCACGTCCGATACGTCACGCTTCGCGACCGATCACATCAACAACGCGAACGCCATCAACACCATCTTCAACCTGGCCTCTCGTCCGACAGTGCCTGAGGAAATGCGCGACGGTTCGATCCGGCAGGTGTCGCACATCCTGAAGGACGGCGCCGACTCGATCGGCATCGCCGGCGCTTCGCTCCGCGTCTACGTCAACATCGGCATGTGCAGCGACTACTCGGTGACGCTGCACGATCCGGTGCTTGGCGTATCGAAGACCGAGTCGCCGTTCGACATGGATCATGCGCGCGCCACGTGTCAGGACTGGCGGAACACCGAAGCGCGCATGCCGGCCGCCGAGTCGTTCCTCAAGACCCTCAAGCCGCTGCACCTGTCGGACGCGCCAGGAGGGCAGGCGTTTCTCTCAGCCGCTCCGGACGTCGTGCGCCGCGGCAAGATCGCCTTCGCGGACAATTGCGCGCGCTGCCACTCGAGCAAGCAGCCACCCGACCGCACGGCCGACGTGGCGGCGTGGTACCGGCAGTCGGTGCTGGCCGACGACTTCCTGGCGGACAATTTCCTGTCGGACGACAAGCGGTACCCGGTCACCGACATCGGCACCAACATCGGACGCTCGATGGCGAGCAACGCGACCCGTGGACAGATCTGGGAGCAGTTCTCCTCCGAGACGTACAAAGCGCTGCCGTCCGCCGGACGCCTGACGGGTCTCTACAGCCCGCGCGATCCCGGCCACCCAATCGACTTTGATCTGCCGGATGGCGGGCGCGGATACTACCGGACGCCGTCGCTCACGAGCGTCTGGGCGACGGCGCCGTACCTCCACAACAACTCGGTGGGCACGTTCATCAGGGATCCGTCGGTCCACGGGCGCATGACCGCGTTCATGGACGGCATGGAGAAGCTGCTGTGGCCGGAGCAGCGGCTCGGCACGCAGTCGATTCCGGTGACGACGATCGACAGCACGGTCACCATTCCCGGCACGACGAGGACGATGCGCGTGCCGGCGGGGTTCCCGATCGATCTGATCGCGCGCGTCAATCCGAGCGACACGGCGCGGCTCGTCAACACGATCCCGATCGTCGACCTCATCGTGAGGCTCACGCCGGACGACGTGCTGCTGAGTGGGCTCTTACGTCAGAGCCTCGCGCCGGACTTCGTGCAGGACCGCGGCCACACATTCGGCGCCAGCCTCGCCGACGCCGACAAGTGGGCGCTGATCGAGTTCCTGAAAACATTCTGAGTCGCGCAGCGGGCCGACCGCTACTCGAACTGCAGAGCGAAATCGAGCAGGCGTTGCTTGTCCCAGTACGTCTTGCCCAAGTACAGCTTGGGTTGGATGCGCCGGATTTCGTCTCGAATCCAATGCGCGACGAACGACGTCTTCGAGTAATCCAGCACGATGCATTCCTTCTGATCCATCCAACTTGCCGCCTTGTAGACCTCGGCAATGATGGCGTTCACACCGAACACCGAGATCCTGTTGATGAGCCGACCGTTCTTGGCGTCGAAGGTCTTCCCCTGCCAGGCGAACACGTTGATGGCCTGAGCAATCTCGGGACTGAACGGAGTGCCCGGCGCGATGATGACGGTGCCGTTCGCCGGACCATTTGGAATCGAGCCCGCTTTGCTGTTGATGAACAGCGTGTCGAGCTGTGTCTGACTCATCTGAAACAGCTGCTGAACGTCTACGGGCATGACCGGCATTGTCGCATCTTTTCGCGCGACGGAGACTGCCTATGTGTGTCGCGTGTCTTGACCGCCCGCGAGGCGCTTGAGTTCAGACGCGTACGCCTGACGTTCAGGACTCGGTAACGCCGAGTGAGCATGGGGCATGCGGTGACCCTCGAAGTCGGTGGAAAGTTGGTCCGTCCGCTGTGTCCGGCGGCGGCGACCCGACGCTTCCTGAATCACGATGCGCGTCAGCCAAGTCGAAAACGTCGCGCGCCCGGCGACTGTTGCAAGTGGGCGAACGCGTTCAGGTAGGCCTGCTGCATCACGTCTTCGGCTTCAGTCTCGTTCTTGACGATCGCCAACGCCACGCGATACACGCGCTGGTTGTGCCGGCGCATCAACTCCTCGAACAGCGTCGTCTGGCTGGAGCGAATGCCGGCGACCAGCTGGTCGTCACTCACGGAATCCGGCGCGGCCGGAAGGCCGGTGTCAGTCGACTCGGGCACAGACGGATCTTCTCACGCAATTGGATGAAACATCACACGAAGGTGGGCGATAATTTCGGAGGATGAAACTGATTCTCGGGATCGCGGGGTTGCTCGTGCTGGTGGCGTTGATCGCGAGGCTGGCGATTCGTTCCCTCCGCCTCTTCATCCGCTCGCTGTGGCCGCACTCTTGAGATCGTAGGATCTAAGGAGTGGAGGATCTGAGGATCTGGATCTAAGGATCTGATATCAGGATCGGGATTTCAGTATCGGGGGACTGACGGATCCACGAGCTGTGACCACGCGTCGATCCCGCCTCGCAGGTTGAACAGATTTTCAAACCCCAGCCCCTGGCAGTACTCCGCGGCCGACTGACTGCGGATGCCGTGGTGACACTGGAACACGATCGGCGTGCTGCGATCCAGCGTCAGCAGATGATCGTGGTACGCCTGGTCGAGTAGACGCGAACCCTCGATTCCCGCCAGGTCGCGCTCCCACTCGGTGCGCACATCCACGAACTCGAACGTCGCGCCGCTGTCGATCATCGCCTTCAATTCAGGTGCGGACAATTGCTGGATCATCGTGCGGTGGCCTCAGAGCCCAATGCTGTCACACGCCTCGAGAATCGGCTTCGGCGCGACGCGCGCTTCGCGCTGCGCAGCAGCCCATGTCTTGTACAGGAACGGCGAGAGCGGTCGCGTGGGTGTGTCGGCCAATTGGTAGAGCGGTGTCCTCGACGTGACGCCGTGCATCGGCATGATGCCCGCCACCTGACGCCAGATTCCAGCGTGGTTCACGGCGCGTTAGCCCGAGCGGGCGCGGTACGCCATATAGACAAAGACGATGACGATGAAGAGGAGAACGAACCGCGCGACGCCCATCATGCTGGTCCGCGCGACATGTCGCGTGCCCTTCGGTTTGAAGCCCGTCACCGCCGCCACCGCCGTGATGACCATTGCAAGGATGAGCCAGGTGTACCAAGTCATGCCCGGCGAACTACAAGATACGCGCCACCGGCAGGTGGGCTATCGACGAGTGCCGCGGGCAGCCATCAGAAGATCTTCGAGTTCCTGCTGACGCATCAGCGCGGCCGCCGACGAGTCGAAGTATTCGATGATGACGCCCTGGGCGTGATGAACCGTCAGGCGGAACGGACCATTTGAGTCCACGGCCGTCAGATCCCAGCGCACCAGCTCGGGACCGGCCATAAAGAAGTTGAGCACGGATGAGTTGTTCGCAAGTCCGGCGCCGATCGAAAACGTCCTGATTTGCGCGGATCGGCGCGCCCAAGGCGTACCGGAACAAGACAGTGTCCCCAGGTTGGTAATTCGACGAAATTGTCCCTCGGCGGCTTGGAGTCGACGTTCCTGTACGTTCCGGCGACGGCGCTCGAGCGCTAGACTGGGTGACGCGCACTGTGGCATCCGCCCATTCCTCCTCTCCGCTTTGGCTCGTGACGAACGAGCCTGACGTCAACGAACTGGTCAGCTACCTCGATACGATGCGCCGGCGCATCGAGGCGTCGCCAGACGAGATTCACATCTTCGAGTTCAATCGGCCACGCCTGGCCGACGTGCGCACGGCGTTCGCCAGGATGA
>JAYVMG010000010.1:0-2093 GCA_043759095.1 Acidobacteriota bacterium
TCGCAGAACGCGCTCATCGACCGGATCAGATTCGTGTCGCTGCCGGAGATATTGACCTTGGGCTCGAGCGCGGCCCAGTTGCCGGTCACGAACGTCAACGCGCGGTCCCGCGCCTCAGGGTTGCCGAAGAAGCGCCCGAGGTACAGCGCCGCATCCTGCGTGCGCAACTGCGGCGTCAGCGCGAACTGCAGCCCACGATCGATCAACGCCGTCTGACGGAAGTCGCCGAGCGCATAAAGATACCGGTAGTGCTCTTCGGGGCCCTGCGCCTTTTCGGCAGCGGCCTCGAGCGCGTCGAACAGCGCCGCGTCGCCGTGAATCGCCGCCGTGGTCACGATCGCGCCGGCTTGCGTCGACTCGAGTGGCGCGCCGCCGACCAACGCGCGATCGAGAGCGGCGCGTGATCGCGACACGACGTCCGGGTCGCGGCCGACGATGCCGAGCGAACCGATCACGGCGGCGCGCAGTGATCGGCGGTCGTCGGTGTCCGAGGTGGCCGACGCGAAACCGATCTCGTCCAAGAGCGGCCGCACGAGCGATCGTGTGAACGTCTCGAAGGGCGTTCGCGTCGCGTCCGTCGTCAGGTAGTTGTGCACAAAGCCAAGGCGGCGGCCGATCTCTTCCATCACGCCGCTGTTGTGCTCGCGGCCATGACCGGAGACGAGGGTCAGATAGTCGCCCAGGCTATGCCGTCCCGCGCGCACCAGCGCCCATTCATCGTCGAGCAGGGACAGGCGCTCTGGCGCCGTGAGATCCGTCTCCACGCGCGGCGCCATCGCCTTCAGCATGTCGGACGAATACGCGGTGCGGTAGTACCCGCGCGCGCCCGCGTTGGCGAACACCCATGGCGTGCAGGCGCCGGCGACGTTCATCGTCTGCGACTCCTCCGTCATCACCTCGCAGGCTGGGGTCGCTTGTCCGGGGACCTTGAGGCAGATCGGGATCTGCCAGCGGCCGGTCGCGGTGTTCGACGCATCGACGGTGAACCGCTGCTGTTTCAGCGTGACCGTCGTCCGCCCGTTCACGCACGCGATCGACACGTCGAGCAGTGGGACGCCGGGCTGATTGATGAACGTCGGGAGAATGCGTTCAACAGGTTTGCCAGACGCGGCGGCGATCGCCTTCGAGAAGTCTTCAGACCCCGCGTTGCCGTAGGCGTGAGCCTGCAGATACGCGTTGATCCCCTTCTTGAACGTATCGGCGCCGACGTAGCTCTCGACCATGCGCAGCACGGCCGCGCCCTTCTGGTACGCGATGCCGTCAAAGGCTTCGTCGATCTGCGCCGGCGTGGTGACCTCCGAGTGAATCGGGCGGGTGGACTTCAGCGAGTCGAGCCCGAGCGCCGTCTGATTCTCCTGCGCTTCGTCGACGTCGATGTTCCACTCCGGGTGCGCGGCGGCGAGCGGCTTGTTGGCCATCCAGGTGGCGAACCCTTCGTTCAGCCAGATGTCGTCCCACCACTTCATGGTGACGAGGTCGCCGAACCACTGATGCGCCATCTCGTGCGCGAGGATGGATGTGATCGTCTTCCGCGTGTTCACTGACGCCGACTTCGCGTCGGCCAGCAGATCCGTCTCGCGGTAGAAAATCGCCCCGGTATTTTCCATCGCGCCGGCGGCAAAGTCCGGGACGGCGACGATGTCGAGCTTTCCGAACGGATATTTGATCGCGTAGTAGGCGTTGTAGAACTGCAGCACCTGCTGCGCCGATTCGAGGGCGAGGCGCCCCATGTCTTTCTTGTCCGGCGTCGCGCAGATGCGGATCGGGATGTTGTCGGCGGCGCCGTCGAGACATTTGAAGTCGCCGACCGTCATCGCCACGAGATACGACGACATCTTCGCCGTCGTCGAGAACTTCATCGTGTGCTGCGTGATCGAGGGTCCGTTGACGTCCGACAGGACTCGGCCGTTCGAGATCGCGGTGTCGCCGCGATCGATCGTCAGCGTGACGGCGAACGTCGCCTTGAACGCCGGCTCGTCGAAACACGGAAACGCGCGGCGTGCATCCGTCGATTCGAATTGGGTCACGGCGTACTTTCGCAGTTTCGTCTTGCTGATATAGAACCCGCGCAGCTGCGTGTTCAGGATGCCGCT
>JAYVMG010000011.1:0-5586 GCA_043759095.1 Acidobacteriota bacterium
CGTCTTGCTGAGCGCCGGTCCGTAGATATTCCGGGGATTCCGGCCTGACGGTAGTTACGCCCTCGCTTCTCGCGCTGTTTGGTACTGGCGAACCCGCCACGCCGGGATGAGGACTAGCCTCGACAGCATCCGCACTCGACGGCGTGTCGCTCTCGGCCCTACGTTCTGGGGCGGCGGAAGTAGTTGCGCCGTTCGTGTTGAATCTTCCGATTCAGCCACCAAGAGGCGACCCCTTGGCACGCGAACACGCCCACGATGATCGCCACGACGATCCAGAACGCATCCATAGGCGTAGAGTGTAATCGAGGTCTGGATCCGAGACCGCAGGTTGACGCTTACGGTAGTTACGCTTGTGGAATGGCCCCCGCGTGTCGAACCCGATCCGATACCGGGGAGTGAGCCTTACGTTACTTACGCTCGTGAACTCGCGTTCCGGCTGGCCTGATTCTGCCTCCCGCGAAGGTCGAATTGATCCTGAAATCCTGTTTATTGGTTTCCCGAATCCGTATTGGGAATGACGCTGGACGTGCTGACGCTGCCGAATTCTGATTTCACGCCAGGCGTGGTGACTTGGGACGATTGCGATTCGCAGTCTTGGGGGTCACTTCATTCGCGCGAGGTCGATGCGTGTCAGGGGCCACTCATGAGTGCCATCCTTCCCGATCAAGGCAATAGTAATTGCCGTACTGGGATCGAACGCCCCGAATGGAAAAGTGAAATCGCCCTCAGCCACAATGCGCGTTGCGCCCGTGAGGTTCTTGATCTCGGTAGGCGTCACTACAGCCTTAATCGGCCGCAATACCTCTGATCCTCGCTTGATGACCACGTTCTGAATGGCATCGGCCTTAGCGAAGTTGTCAGATGGGTATACATGAATAACCACTTGACGGCTATTCAGGTCGGCCACGGACACAGTCGGGCGTGGCTCAAACTTGAGCCTTGCTGTGCGGCTGAGCGACTTGGCGGTCTGATACGGTGACTTGATGATGAAATAGAAACGTTCCTTCATGATGTTCGCAAATATGGGCAAGGGGGAGAAGTCGAAAACCTTTGCTCGATCGGCTTGGGTCCCAAGCATCTGCAGCATCGGATCGTTAGCGTCGTGTAAGGCGCGCTCCATACTGTCCTCATCCCCGTCCTTCAACGCCTGCTGAAGGGACTCCGGCGTTAATGGTTGAATTCCGGGAATTGTCGGGTCGAGCGTCGTCTTCAAGCCCGGTGTTTGCTTCGCGAGTGCTGAGGGCGGGGGCGCCGCGTCGACAAAAGTTGCAGCGGGCATGGCTGCTGGCGGCCGCCGCATCGCCGCAATGACGGTCGCTGAGACCCCATGCGTCATCAAGTCGGACACGCCTGATGGACTGAGATCAAATCGGGCGAGGTTTTTGGAACCAGCCTCCTCAATCAGGGTAATGACGGCCGCATCGGAAAAGTTCATCGCTACAAAGCGGATAACGTCCGCGTTCGTGAGCGTGCTTGCCGTCGGTTGCGCATCGGCCGAACCAACGAACATCGCTGTCAGCAATACCGCGACGGTCATCACCTGTTTCATCGTCCAACCCGCACAGGTCAGCATAGCTTACGATCAGCGTGCGTTCTGGGCGTGGCCTGGCTTAACGGGCCCGGTCGAAGTCGGCTATGAACTTGGCCGGGTTGAGGCCGATGGCGTGGGCGAGGTCGAGAAACTCCACGACATCGACCTAATCGATGCCGCTGTCATTTGGTGTGACGTGATTGTGACGCAACCGGTCAGATCGACCCCGATCTACGATGCTTTATAGTGCGCGACTGGTTCGACGCAAGGCGGGTTAAACCTTAGTCCGTGCAACAGTAGTCAACACCTGCATCAACTGGTCAAAGATCGCTTGAGCAATTTCCAAGCGTGCTCCTTCAACCACTCGGACATCTCTCCGTTGAGTGGAATCAACAGTTTAGCGGAAGCCCGCGGCGGCGTCCAACCGGATTGTGAAATGAGCGTGCCATGGCATTGGCGCTGACTAGCTAGCGAACTGTTTCGCTCGGCTCAATTCGCCAAGTCATCTTCGCGGTCCGGTACGGCGTCCCGGTTCAAGTACCGATCACGCAGGTAATCCATGTACGCGGCGTGCTCTGCGCCGATGACTCGTTCCATTCGGGTGAACAGTTCCTGATACGTGAGCGCGTGGAAATGCGCAGCGTCGTCGCCGATCTGAGCAGTGACTGTCCGCAGGTCGCTGCGATGTGCATCCGCCGCCGGGCCCGACACTTCGTACCACAGGCAACAGAGCGTCCATCCACCGCCTGTTCGCGCCAGCGCGAGCATGTGCTTCAACAGTTGCGCCACGTCGAGAGCGGCGTAGTCGTGCTGTCCTGTTCGCAGGCGCTCCGCGACAGCTTGGCAACCCGGCAGTCCAACCTCCGTCCAACGAGACCGGTTCTGCGAGAAATACTGCGACTTCAACGCGGTCTTAGAGGGCGATGGTGAGTACGGCTCGCTGAACTTGGACTCGATTCCGAACAATGAGCCGTCTGCCGCCGTGAGCAGCACATCAAGATTGGCGTCCGCGCCCCGCATGCCGGTCTTCACATGCGCTTCAAGACGAAGGGTTACGAATGGGTTCGGTACGCCGAGCACGTTCGAAAGAACGCTCAGATCACGTTCGCGCCAGTAATCGAACCAGTTGCAGGCAAGCGCCGACGACGAATGGACCGCCTGAATCTTGCCGCGTTCGCCGGATTTACCAAGCTCGCTGCCGCCACCACGTTCGAAGTCTCCCCGAGCCGCGGTGGAAAGCTTTTGAAACAGATTGTCGTCAACGCACGAGCAGTAGCCATCGCCGTCGAGCGCGCGACCGGCTCTCGTAGCCCATTCGAGCTGGCGTGCTTTGATGGCGCCGAGCGGCGCTCGAGTCGGTACTTGGCTCGCCTCAGCGGTCTGCGAGGGCTCCAGGGTCCAAACGAATTCCAGTCCGGCATCTTCAAAGCATGAAACGCCTTCTACGTCTTCTAGCAGGCGCCGAATGATGTTCTTAGCCACGCCGGTATTGGTCGTCAATTCGGACGCCAACACTCGCTGACCCGGTCGGGATTGGAGGGCTGCAATCAGGGCGGCGCGGCTCGTCGACTCAGAACGTTCTTGTTGAGTTCGTATGTTCATGTTGGTATTGATTGGCGCGAATTACTGCAGGCGAGAGGAACGTCTCCGCCTTGGACCGCGTCGCGAGACGGGACCGTCGAATTCTTGCGCAGCCAAGCGGTCGATACCTTGAGCGACCTCAGCATCGAGATTCGCCGCCGCTGTAGGATTACGTTCGTTCAGGTAGGTGATCGCCTGGACGATATCGGCGATCGCTTCTTCGGTGTAGGTGACGTTCAACGCCCGAGGGCTGCGTCGATGATTTGGCGAGCGCGTTTCGCGTCGACAACGCGCCCCTGGCGGTACGAATCGAGCGCAGCCTCGATACCGGCTTCTTCCTCGGCCGACAACGCGGGCGCCTCGTCGTCGACGGCGTGGACGACGCAGCGGCCAGCGGTCAGCTCACGAAATTCGGCCGGAACGTCCCTCCCATTCCGCGTCACGACTCTGGCGTGCTGGGCCATCGCTGAACTCCTTCGCCACTCGGATCCGCATCGAATGGAATCTCAATAGTGTAGCCGAACACACAGTCGTATACTCGCCCTGTGAGGCCTCTGGCTCCGCTCGTTGTCGCGACACTCCTCGTCACCGCCTCCGGCTGTGGATCCTCGCCGGCCGCGCCCAACACCACGCCCACCACGACGCCGCCGTCGGCCGCGAATCTCACCGGCACATGGATCGGAACGGGGAAGGATGCGCAGGGACCCGAGACGTTCAGGTGGACCGTGACGCAAACCGGCGATCGAATCACCGGGCAGGTCGTCCTCGACCCGGTTGATCCGAATGACGGATCGTGCGGCTCGTGTCACAAACGCAAAAACGGAACGCTCGCCGGCATGCTCTCGAACGGCGCCCTCACGCTGACGCTCGACTTCCCCGCAGGCGGCACGGACATCACGCCGCTCTGCGGCATCACGATGAACGCCAGCACCAGCGACATTGCGACCGGCCGCATCGCCGCGACCTACACCGGCGCCACCACCTGCGAAGGCCCGATCACCGACGGCACGTTCACCGTCACGCGCTGAGATTTCAGACTTCAGCTTTCAGATTTCAGACATCATCGCGCGGCGCAGCTGCGAGAACGCGCGCAGCATGTCCGCGTACGAATAATGCGCGTTGCGCCCGCTGGGATTGGGCAGCACGAAGACGCGCGCGCCTTCGAGGCGTTCCTCCTGCGGGCCGGGCGCGACCTTCTGCCCGCTCCGCCGGTTGAAGACGGAACGGAACAGCGTGACGCCGACGAAGGCGACCACCTCCGGTTTCACGCGGCGGATTTTTCTGCGAAGGGTCTTGGCGCCCGCGAGATATTCCTCGGACTTCAGCGTGTCTATGCCTGGCGTCGGCCGGGAGATCAGGTTGGTGATGCCGAAACCAAATTCCGGTAGACGCTGATCGTCGCCGAAGCCGATCGGCTCCGGCACGAGGCGTGACTCGTGCAACAGCGTCCAGAAGCGATTGGACGGTCCCGCGAAATGATGACCGAGCTGCGACGAGCGGACGCCGGGGTTGATCCCGACCAGCAGCACGCGCACCGGCGTGCGAATGACGTCGCGCAGCGGCGGAAGCGCGTCGCTCCGACCCACCCGACCTGCCTGACCTACTTCCCTGCCCGGATGTTCTTCCCGACCTGGTTCACCGTCTCGAGCAGCCGCAGGATGTTCTCGCCCATGATGTTCTTCACGTCCTGTTCGCTGTAGCCCTTGTCGAGCAGCGCGCCGGTGATCTTCGGCAGCATCGACACATCGTCCATGCCGTCGGGGACCGTCGTGCCGTCGAAGTCCGAGCCGAGCCCGACGTGCGTGGCGCCGACCAGCTTCACGGCGTGGTCGATGTGCTCGACGATCTTCTCCCAGGTCACCGTCGGCCGCTCCGCCATCGGCACGTTCTTCAGCCCGGCCTCGTACAACTCGTTAGACAGGAAGCTGCGTGAGTAGTTGATCATGATCACGCCGCCCTTGCCGCCCAGCGCGCGGATCATGTCGTCGGTCATGTTGCGCGGGTGGCCGGAGATCGATCGCAGCGAGGAATGCGACGCGACGAGCGGCGCCTTGCTGGTCTCCATCGCGTCCCAGAACGTTTTGTCCGACACGTGCGAAATATCCACCAGCATGCCGAGCCGGTTCAGTTCGCGGACGACGTCCTTGCCGAAATCGGTGAGGCCGTTGTGCTTCGGTGTGTCGCCAGACGAGTCGCTCCAGTTCGTGTTCACGCTGTGCGAGAGCGTCAGGTAGCGTACGCCGAGCCGCTGGTAATCGCGCAGGACGGCGAGGCTGTCGTCGATCATGTGCCCGCCTTCCATGCCCATCAACGCGGCGAACTTTCCCACCTTGTGCGCCGCGCGCACCTCCGCGGCCGTCGTCGCCAGCACAATCTCGTTGGGGTGCGCCTCGGCGAGGCTGCGGACGTGATCGATCAGGACGAGCGATCGCTTCACGGCCTCCGGACCGGTGATGGTCCCGGGCATGTAGATC
>JAYVMG010000012.1:0-14426 GCA_043759095.1 Acidobacteriota bacterium
CGCCGGAGATTCTGCATTTTGCGTTGATCTTCATCGCGTACTTTCTCTGGCTGTACAAAGAAGTGAACCCTGGCGCACCGGCCGTCCTGCGTGGACGCGGCAGCGATATCGCGGCTGCGATCCTGCTCGGCGCGGCGGTGTACTCGAAACCGCCGAACCACGCGCTGCTGGTCGCACCATTGGTGCTGTGGTTCTGGTGGCGCCGACGCTGGTTCGACGGCTTCCTGGTGGGCGCGGTGAGCGTCGTCGGCGCGTGCCTGCTGTTCGGCCTCACGGCGATGAACACCGGCGAATTCAATTACCAGGGTGGCGATCGCAAAACGTTCTATACGGCCTTTCCGTTCGACGGATCGGCGGCCAACGTCTGGGATCGCAAGGGTACGGAGATGAGCACCAACGACTCCGACTCGGACAGCGTGCTCCAGGATTTCACGAACCGCTTCACCCACAACGTGGAGTACTTCCTCATCGGCCGGCATTTCGGTTTCGTCCCGTATTTCTTCCCAGGCGTCATCGCCATCGGTCTGTGGCTCTTCTCGCGCGAGCGGTTTCAGCCGTGGCGTGTGTTTACGTTCCTCGCCGTCGCGGGATCCGCCGTCGGCCTGCTGATCCTCGCGCCGTACACCTGGAGCGGCGGAGGCGGACCGCCCGGGAATCGGTACATCGTTGGGGTCTACGCGGTGCTGTTTTTCCTGACGCCCCCGCTCGAGTCGTCTGCGCCGGCGTTGCTCGCGTGGCTGGGTGGATCACTGTTCACGGCGAAAATGCTGATGAACCCGTTCGTTGCCGCGAAGTTTCCGTATCAGACCACCGAGCGCGGCTTCGCGCGTTCATTGCCGGTCGAGGTCACGATGGCCAACGATCTGCCGATCATGCTGATCGCGGGCCCTCGCGCGCACACCTGGTTCAGCGACACGCTGCTGTATTTCCTCGACGAGCACGCGTACCCGCCGGAAGTGATCGACGCTGAAGGGCACACAGGCGTCTGGATCGCCGGCGACGGCCGGGCCGACATGATCATGCGCTGCGAGTGGCCGATCGATCACCTGCGGATGACGGCGGAATCGCCCGTGCCGACCGTATTCACCGTCTCGGCTGGGGGAGGGCAGTCAAGGATCACGCTGGAGCCGGGGAAGCCGGTCACCTTCGACGTGCCGGCATTCGGGGTGCGCGACTTGCGCAGCTACGCGTACCTGCTGTCGGCGCGGTCCACGGAAGGGTTCGTCGAGCATTTGCGGCGTCCTGAGTCGAAGGACTACCGAAACCTTGGCGTCCTGATCAGATACACAGCGATTCCGGCCGCGAAATGATGACGGCCGGCCACGGCGGTCGTCGCGGCGGCATTTCGGAATTCGCCCTGGTGCTCCTGGCCAGTGCGATCCTGACGGCGGCCTTCACGTATCCGACCGCGTTCAAGCTCGGGCACGTGGGGCGCGTCGACAACGGCGACGGCAAGTTGTCGATCTGGAACGTGGCCTGGGTCGCGCGCACGCTCGTCGTCGATCCGCTGCACGTGTTCGACGCGAACATCTTTTATCCTCATCGCTCCACGCTCGCGTACTCGGAGAACAACCTGGGCGCCGGCGCGCTCGCTGTGCCGATCTACTGGGCGACGGGAAATCCGTACGCGGCGCTCAACTTCGCGATGCTGATGGCCTTCGTCCTGAGCGCGACAGGCGCCTACTATCTGGTGCGATACCTCACCGGGGATCGGCGGGCGGCCGCCGTCTCTGCGATCAGCTTTGCCTTCTGCCCGTTCGTGTTCGCGCACACCGCGCACATCCAGTTGCTGATGACGGCGGGGTTGCCGTTCAGCCTGCTTGCGTTTCACCGCATGGCCGACACACCCACGGCGGGGCGCGGAGCCGCGTTGGGTGCGGCGATGGCGGCGCAGGCCATCTTCTGCGGGTACTACGGCGTGTTTGTTTGCCTGATGATCGGCTTCGCCATCTTCGTCGTCGCGGCGACGCGGCGGCTGTGGACGGATCGGCAGTACTGGGTCGCGATTGCCGTCGCCGCATTGGTGGCGGTCGTCCTGGTGACGCCGGCGTTTCTGCCCTACGTCACTCTGCAGCGCGTCGGAGGATTCCGGCGCGAGTTGAAGGACGCGGTCCAGTATTCAGCCAGCTGGAGCGATTTCCTGGCGAGCTCGGCCTACGCGCATGCCTGGATGCTGAGCAGACTGCCGGAGTGGTCGGAGGTGTCGTTCCCCGGCTTCGTGCCTGCGATCTTCGGGGCGTGGGGCGTCTGGATCCTGACGCGCGATCACCGCCGGGAATTGCTGCTGGTGTACGGTGGCATGACCGTGCTCGCGTTCTGGGCGTCGTTCGGCCCAAAGGCGATGTTGTATTCCGCGCTCTACAACGTCGTGCCGATGTTCGCCTGGCTCCGGGCTCCGGCGCGATTCGGTCTGATCGTCGGCTTCGGCCTGTCGGTGCTGGCCGGCATCGCCATCGCATCGCTGCTGCGTCGCGTGTCGCGCCCAGGGCTGGTCACGGCCGTGCTCGTCATCGTCGCGGCGGGTGAACTCGCCGTGCCGCTGAACATGCCCGAAGCGCCGCCGGTCGAACCGGTGTATCGCACGCTGGCGATGATGCCGCGCGGTCCGGTGATCGAGATGCCGTTCTTCTACCCGCAGGTCGGTCTGTTCCAGCACACGAAATACATGCTGGCCTCAACGGCGCACTGGATGCCGCTCGTCAACGGCTACAGCGATTACATCCCGCCGGATTTCTACGAACACGTGATGATGCTTGCGCCGTTTCCGAGCCGTGACGCGTTCAAAATTCTCGAGCCGAACCGCGTGCGCTACGCCGTCTTCCATATGAACGGCTACAACCAGGAAAACCGAGACGATGTCCTGACGCGGTTGAAAGAGTTCGAGCGATACCTGCGTCCGCTGTACATGGACGATAAGACGAGGCTGTACGAAATTGTGGGGTTTCCGCCGTAACGCTATTTCTTGTGGCGGCCGCGCGAGACGTAGACGGCCGCGCCAGAGAGCGAGAAGACCATCAGGAGCGCTTGGGCGACAAGGGACAGCAGAACGCCGTCCTCGATCGGTTGCCCGATGCGGTGGAAATAGTACGAGAACGTCGCTTCCCGCACCCCGAACCCGCCCACCGACACCGGCAGCAGCTGCACGACAAACGACAGCGGCACGACGACCGCGAGGTCGGTGAACCCGACGTCCAGATGGAGGGCGTAGGCGACCGCGAAGTAGTACGCCACGAGGGCGCCCTGCACGAAGATCGCCCCGGCGAACCCGCCAAGCAACGCGCCCGGTTCCTCACGGAAGCGCGAGAGCGCGCCGGTCAGCGTGTCGATGCGTCGGGCAACCCATTCGGCGTGAAAGATCGTCAGCGGACGAAGAAGACGACCGAACAGGGCAGGAGCGAACACGGCCGGGGTGGTGGCCGCCGCGCCGGCCACAAACCCGGCCCAGAGCCAGATCGGCCAGATCGGCGATGGTGCGTGATGCAGCCGTCCCGCCGCCGTTGCGCCGAGCGCTGCCACGAAGATCAGGGCGATCAGCCCCAGCACCCGATCCATCAGCACGACCGTCGTCGCCAGCGTCTTCGAGTTGGCCACGCGCGCCGTGTCGGTGATGCGGACGACGTCGCCGCCGATGTTGCTCGGGAGAAAATTATTGAAGTAGGCGGCGACCAGGAAGGAGCCGAGCAGCGTCTGCCCGGTGATCTGGATTCGCTGCGCCTTGAGCAGGAGATGCCAGCGCCACACGGCGACCAGGGCGCTGACACCGTAGACGGCCATCGCCACGAGCAGCCACGGCGCCGACGCCAGCCGGGCGGTGGCCCACAGCTGTGCGACGTCGATCCGCGTAAAGAGCACGTAGAGGAGAAGGAGACTGACCGAAATCTTCAGCGCCAGCACGGCGTAGCGGCGCACGGGGGACGATGCGGATTGTTCTGGGGGCATTCGGCGAAAGGGACGCGACATTGTACCGTGGTTTCGTGAGAAAATCATTGCACCGTGCGCATTCTGATGATCGCGCCCGAGCCGTTCTTCGAGCCGCGCGGCACGCCGTTCAGCGAGTTCCACCGCATCCGCGCTCTCACCGCGCTCGGCCACCAGGTCGACCTCGTGACGTATCCGTTCGGGCAGAGCGTGTCGATGCCCGGGCTGAGGGTGTTTCGCAGCCTGCGACCGCCGCTGGTGCACCGCGTCAAGATTGGACCGTCGTTCGCAAAGATTCCGCTCGACGCCCTGCTGGCGTTGAGCGCGACGCGCCGCGCCTTCTCGGGCCGGTACGACGTGATCCATTCCCACGAGGAGGGCGGGCTCATCGGCGCCGTGCTGGCGATGCTGCTGCGGGTGCCGCACCTCTATGACATGCACTCGAGCTTGCCGCAGCAGCTTTCGAATTTCGCGTTCAGCCGGTCTCGGATCATCACGAGCGTGTTCCTGGCGATCGAGCGCTTCATGATTCGGCGCTCACGCGTGGTCATCGTCATTTGTCCGTCGCTCGAGGAGACGGTGAAGGCGATCGAGCCGGGCGCCCACACGGTCCTGATCGAGAACGCGCCGGGGTCAGCAGAGGATGAGGCGACGCCGGAGGCGGCGGCCGCGGTCCGCCGTGGATTGATGCTCGCTGACGACACGCCGATGGTCCTGTATACCGGCACGTTCGAGGCGTATCAGGGACTCGATCTGCTGTTTGCTGCGATGGCCATCGTCGCCAAGGCCAGACCGGACGCGCGGCTGGTGCTGGCGGGCGGCAGGGCTGATCAGGTCGTCAAGGCGAGGGAACAGGCCAGGGCGGCCGGGATCGGCGCCGTGACAATCTTTGCGGGCGAGCGACCCGCGTCGGAGATCCCGGCGTACCTGCTGACGTCAGACCTGCTCGTGTCGCCGCGATCGCGCGGCACGAACACGCCGCTGAAGCTGTATCAGTACCTGCGATCGGGGAAAGCGATTGTGGCGACGCGGCTGCTCACGCACACGCAGGTGCTGAGCGACGACACCGCGATTCTGACCGGCGTGACACCGCGGGAATACGCCGATGGTATTCTCGCCGGCCTGACTGATACTGCCCGCGCGGCGGCGATTGGCCGTCGAGCGCGCGAGCTTGCGGAAACGAAATACAGCTACGACGCGTACCTCGAACGTACGCGGCAGGCGTGCGCCGCGCTGCTCCCGGCCCCGCCCGCCGGCGCAGCCGTCAAGGAGGTCGCGTGAGCCGCGAGCCCTCCCAGGAGCATTACAGCTACTCGGCGTACGCCGATCCCGAGATGGCTCGGACGTTTGACAACCGCCGATTCAGCGGGCCGATCGGCGAGCTGATCGCCAAGTCGCAGGCGCGCGTTTTGGCCAACATGGTCGGGCGCATCACCGATCGCGAGATGCTGGACGTGGGGACTGGCACGGGCCGGGCGGCGTTCATTCTCGCGCTCGGTGGCGCGAGGGTGACGGCGGTGGACGCGTCGGAGGAGATGCTGGCGATCGCGCGTCGGCGCGCGGCGGAACAGAGCCTGCGCATCACGTTTCAGCGGGGCGACGCCCACGCGCTCGATTTCCCCGATCGCAGCTTTGACGCGGTCGTCAGCTTCCGGATGCTGATGCACACGCCGCAGTGGAAGCGCTGCGTCGCCGAGCTCTGCCGCGTCGCCGAACGCCTGGTCATCGTCGATTACCCGTCGGCGACGAGCGTGGCGCTGTTCGAGTCGCTGACGCGCCGCGCCACGCACGCCCTCGGCGCGAAGACCGAGCCGTATCGCGTCTTCACGCACGGGACGATCACAGAGGCCTTCGATCGAAACGGTTTCCGCATCCGTTCTGTGCATCGTCAGTTCGTGCTGCCCATCGCGTTTCACAAGGCCATCCGGTCCAGGCGCTTTACGCTCTGGTCGGAACATCTGCTCGATCACGTCGGGCTGCTCAAGCCCTTCGGCTCACCGGTCACGCTCGTCGCTGAACGGTGCGCGTCCTAGTCACCGGGGCGACCGGGTTCACGGGTGGCCACCTTGCGCGAGCACTGGCCGCGCGGGGCGACACGGTGACGGCGCTCGTTCGCGGCGAGAGTCCGGCCGCTGCTGAGCTGTCGAAGGCAGGGATGACGCTCGCGACCGGCGATCTGCGCGATACCGCAGCCCTGGCGGTCGCGACCGCCGGGATGGACGTCGTGTACCACATCGCCGCGATGTACCGTCAGGCGGGACTCGGTGATGATGTCTACCGCGCCGTCAACGCGACCGCGGTGAAAGACATTATCGAAGCGGCCGCGCGCGGCGGCGTTCGCCGGGTGGTGCATTGCAGTACGGTTGGCGTACACGGCGACGTCGAGCATCCGCCGGCGGCGGAGGACGCGCCGCTGAAGCCAGGCGATGTCTATCAGGTCACGAAACTCGAGGGCGAAGAGCTGGCGCGCGACGCGGGCGCGCGGCTGGGGGTCGAGGTGACGATTGCGCGGCCGACCGGCATCTACGGCCCCGGCGATCGACGCCTGCTGAAACTCTTTCGCGGGGTCGCGCGGCGCCGATGGATCACGCTCGGCGCCGGCGAAATCTATTATCATCTGACCTTCATCGATGATTTGGTCGAGGGATTCCGCCTGTGCGGGACGCATCCGGCGGCGGCCAATCGCACCTACATCCTTGCTGGCGGGGAAGTGACGACGCTGAACGCACTGGTAGCGTTGGTGGCTGAAGGCGCTGGCGTGCCGGCGCCGACCAGGCACCTGCCGGTGTGGCCGATCTGGATGGCCGGCGCGGCGTGCGAGACTATCTGCGCTCCGCTAGGCATCGAGCCGCCGCTCTATCGTCGACGCGTCGACTTCTTCACCAAGAGCCGCGCGTTCGACATCACGCGCGCGAAGACCGAGATCGGATTTGCGCCCCGCGTCGGATTGCGCGAAGGCATCCGCCGCTCGCTGGATTGGTATCGCACCGAAGGATGGCTGTGAGCGAACGTGTGCCGATTGCGAAAGCGCAGGAGCAGCTCTTTGCGCCAGGCAAGTCCAGCCGCGCGAAGTACGCCGAGCTGGTCGTCGGCCGACCGGGCCTCGGCGCGCTGCTGAAGTACGAACTGATCGTGATGTTCGCGCAGTCGTGGCCGGGCGCGCTCGGACTCGTCATCCGCAAAGCCTTGTATCCGAAACTACTGGGCTCGTGCGGTCGCAACGTCGTGTTCGGCCAACACGTCGTCCTGCGTCACCCGCACAAGATCCACATTGGTAGCAATGTCGTGATCGACGACAACTGCCTCGTTGATGCGAAGGGCGACACGAACAGCGGCATCCGCATCGGCGACGGGGTCTTCGTCGGGCGGAACACGATCCTGTCGTGCAAGAACGGCGACATCGAGCTCGCCGATGGGGCCAACCTGGGGTTCAACTGCGAAGTCTTCTCGGCCAGCCGGGTCACGATCGGCAAGCGCGTGCTGATGGCGGCCTACACCTACGTCATCGGCGGCGATCACGATTTCTCGGATCCCTCGAAGTCCGTCCTCGATCAGACGCGGACGTCGGCCGGCGTGACGATCGGTGACGGTGTCTGGCTGGGCGCGGGTGCGAAGATTCTGGACGGCGTCACCCTCGGCGACGGCGCGGTGATTGGCGCGGGTGCGGTTGTGCGCGAGTCGGTGCCGGCCAATGCGATTGCCGTCGGCATCCCCGCCCGGATCGTCGGCTCGCGCTAGAATCAAGCGATGGCATACCGCAGCGAACTCGAGGCGCGCGTCGCCAAGAAGACGACGAAGGCGATCGTCGACTACGCCATGCTCGAAGACGGCGACCGCGTGATGGTCGGCCTGTCCGGCGGCAAGGACAGCTGGGCGCTGCTCCAGGCGCTCGACGTCCTGCGCCAGCGCGCGCCGATCACGTTCTCGCTGATCGCAGTCAACGTCGACTCCGGGTACAAGGAATACAAACACGAACTGCTCGCCAGCACATGCCAGGCCCGCGGCTGGGAATTCCGGAGCGAGCACACCAACATCGGCGAGACGATCGACGACATCCTCGACGATGGCGCGACGCCGTGCTCGCTGTGCGCCCGTCTGCGCCGCGGCGTGCTGTATCGCATCGCAACCGAGTGCGGCGCGACGAAGATTGCACTCGGTCACCATGCCGACGACTTCATCGAAACGCTGCTGCTGAACCTGTTCTTCGCGGGGTCGCTGAAGGCGATGCCGCCAAAGCTCGTGTCCGACGATGGGGCACATGTGGTGATTCGGCCGCTGGTGTACGTGGGCGAGGAAGAAGCGCGCGCGTACGCGAAGGAGAACGAGCTGCCGGTCATCGGCTGTTGCTGCCCGGCGTGTGGCGATCTGGGCCTCCAGCGTCAACGCACCAAGCGGTTGCTGATGGACCTCGAGCTTGAGCATCCTGGCGTGAAGCAGTCGATGCTGAAGGCGCTGAGCAATGTGGCGCCGCGGCATCTGCTCGACAGGCGCCTGAACCCGCCGGGCGACCTGCGCGCGACAAACGCAGGACTGAAGTCCCGCGCCACTCCAGAGTCCCGCGCCACTCCAGAGTCCCGCGCCACGCCAGAGTCCCACGCCACGCCAGAAGTGGCGCAGGACTTGAGTCCTGCGATGACCGTCACGCGTCTTCCCCTAATGCTTCTGAGGTCTTGATGCGATTTCCAGTTCCGGGTGTGGTGTTCGCGTTGTGTGTCGTCGCCAGTCCTGCGTTCGCGCAGCAGCGTCCGCTGGTGACTGAAGACCCCGAGCCGATCGGTGCGGGCCGGGTGTTGATCGAGGGCGGGTTTGACCTGGCCCACAATTATCAGAATCCGGTCTCGGGACTGAAGGGCAACCTGATCAGCGTGCCGACGATAGGGATCAGCGTCGGGCTGAGTTCGATCGCGGAACTGCAGATCGATGGCGGCATCTACAACAGCCTCAGCATCACCGGCCGAAATCTGAACGCACCAGGCGCGTCACTCGTGACCGCGATCGGGGACAGCACGCACGACGTCTCGAATGCGGTGATCGCCACGAAGATTCGCATCTTCGCCGAGACGCCGTCGCGGCCCGCGGTCGGAATCCGATTTGCGACCAAGCTGCCGAACGCGTCGAATGAAAAAGGCATCGATCTCGACACGACCGATGTGTCCGGATCGTTGCTGTTCGCCAAAACGGTGCAGTCGATTCGTGTCGTCGGTAATCTTGGCGCCGGGATTCTGACGAACCCGACGTCAGGCATCGGCCAGAACGACGTGCTGCTGTACGGCTTGTCGTTTGCGCGCGCGGTGACGCAGGAGGCCGAACTGGTGGGCGAGTTGAACGGCCGCGCCTCGACGCGCACCTTGGCGTTTCCGGGCACCGAGAGTCGCGGGATACTGAAATTGGGGGGGCGCTACACGCGCGGTCCCGTGCGGTTCGACGGAGGCGTCTTCTTGGGGCTGACGACGATTGATCCGACGATTGGCTTCACCGCCGGCTTCACCTACGTCTTCGACGCGTTCAAAGTCCCGTAGACGCGCTCGACCGCGGCAATCTCCTCCCGCCGGCGGTCCGCGGACCAGCCGAGTTCGCCGCCGACAATCGCCGCCGCTGTCTCGAGCGGTTCGTGGCCGGGATGCCCGAGCGCGCAGAGCGGCGTGCGGCGGATCACGCTGTCGGCGAGTGTGGGCGCCATCTCCCTGCGTGCGGCGAGCACCAGCTCCGCACCGATGACAGGCGAGTCCGGCGCGATGCGCGCGCGCAAGTCCGGACGCTGCGCCGCGATGTCCATCACATCCCGATACCGCGAGCCGTACGCCGCGATCAGATGCGGAATCGTGTCGGTGGGCAGCCCCTCATCGAATTCGCGACGCGCGTCCGCGATCGCCTGCCCGATGTCCCGCAGACTGCCTCCGGGCAGCGGCGTCGTAGCGGTTCGGCACGGCACGGGTTTCTGCTCCAGTTTCACCATGACCGCATCGGTCACTCGTTCGGCGACGCCGCGCGCGGTGGTGAACTTCGTGCCGGCGACGCTCAGCAGGCCCTCGACACCCGCGGCCGCGTGATCGCGGATCTGTTCATGTCCCTGCAGGCCGATGCGATCGCCGCGCATGACCGCCGGCACGACGCCTCGGTGGACGAGCGTCACATCGGCCAGCGTCAGATCCAGCGCCGGGAATGCCTGATTCAACTCCGCGATGAAAGCCGCCACGTCGCGTTCCGGCGCGGTCGAGTCGTCAGGATCGCACGCGCGGTCCGACTCCCAGGTGCCGAAGAGCGCGCGGTCGCGCCAGGGTACGAGGAACAGGTTGCGGCCTGACGGAGACCGGCCGCCCAGCGCTTCAGCTCCGGCATCGCGGTTCGTGACGAGGTTCATCGCCTTCAGCATCGGGATGCCGCTCGTGATCCCGAGCGGCTTCAGCAGTCCATCGACGCGTCCGCCGGTCGCATTCACGGTGAGACGCGCGGCGATCTCGATCGTGCGCGTGCCAAGGGCGTCGCGGGCGGTGACGCCGACGACGCGCCGGCCATCGAGCAGAGGCGCGACGGCTTCGACGTGATTGGCGAAGACGGCGCCGTGTTCCGTGGCGGCCATCGCAAAGGAGAACGTCAAGCGATCCGGTTCCGTCGTGACGTAGTCGTAAAACACCGCGGCGCCGGTCAGGCCCTGCCGCCTCAGTCCGGGAAATCGCTGCGCGGCGTCGCCGCGCGAGACGACGCGGCCGCCGGGCAGGCGGAGTGAGGCCAGGACGCCGCGGTTGCGATCCATCGCGATCAGCCGGTCCAGCAGGAATCCCGCGCGCATCGCCATCTTGCCGCGCATCACCGAGCGGTACAGCGGAACCGCGACGGGCAGCGGACGCACCGCCTGCGGCGCAATCCGCGCCGTCGTCCGGCGCTCACGGATGGACTCGCGCGCCCGCGCGATGTCCAGCGACTGCAGATACCTTAAGCCGCCGTGAATGGTCCGCAGGTGGTTGAACGTGGACCCGCTGCCGAAGTCGTCTCGCTCGATAAGAGCCACCGACAGCCCACGCTGCGCCGCGTCGTACGCGATCGTGAGGCCGTAAATG
The DNA here is from genome assembly GCA_043759095.1 of Acidobacteriota bacterium. Taxonomy (GTDB): domain Bacteria; phylum Acidobacteriota; class Vicinamibacteria; order Vicinamibacterales; family CAVVIG01; genus CAVQFC01. Next base: position 10,977 of record JAYVMG010000012.1, read on the forward strand.
CCGCCGCCCACGACGAGGACGTCGAAGGTGTGGCCGGTCAGCCGGTCGAGATCGCGGAGCATCAAAGACATCGTATAGCTTTCGGCGCTGATATAGTTTGGCCGTGGCATCGACAGACGACGTGCGCGCGTACTGGAACCGGCATATTCACGACCTCGAGATCACGAAGCATCCTGTCGGATCCCGCGGCTTTTTCGACGATCTCGATCAATATCACTTCGAGAAACTCCATCATTTACTGCGGCTCGTGGCGTTTGACGGGTATCGCGGCCGGTCGGTTCTGGAAGTGGGCTGCGGCGCCGGCGTTGATCTCGTCCGCTTCGCGCGGGGCGGCGCTGAGGTGACCGGCATCGATCTCGCCGCGTCCGCCATCGACCTCGCCCGCGCCAATTTCGAACAGCAGGGCCTCCACGCCAGGCTCGAGGTGGCGGACGGAGAACATCTGCCGTTTCCGGACAACAGCTTTGACTTCGTATTTGCCCACGGGGTTGTCCAGTACACCGCGGATCCTCGTCAGCTGGTCGAGGAGTGCCGCCGCGTTCTCAAACCCGGTGGCGAGGCGGTGTTTCAGGTCTACAACCGCATCTCATGGCTGAACGCGCTGGGCAAGCTGATGAAGGTCGGTCTCGAGCATGACGATGCGCCGGTGTTGTTGAAATTCAGCATCGGCGAATTCCGGCGGCTCGTCGCGGGGTTCAGCGAAGTGAAAATTGTGCCCGAGCGATTCCCGGTGACGTCGCGCCTCCACGGTGGCTGGAAGGGCGCGGCGTACAACGGCCTGTTTGTCAGCACCTTCAACGCGCTGCCGCGATCCTTCGTGCGCCGCTTCGGCTGGCACCTCCTTGCGTTCTGCCGAAAGTAATGATCAAATTCGCCAAAGCCCACGCCTACGGGAACGACTTTCTCTACGTCCGCAGCCGGGATCTGGCGTCCGGCGTGGCGCTCGGTGCCCTGGCGCGCGAGCTGTGCGAACGGCACACCGGTATTGGCGCTGACGGGCTGATTCTCTTCGAACCGACGAAGGACGGCGCCTCGATGCGCCTGCTGAATGCGGATGGCAGCCGGTCCGAAGTATCGGGCAATGGCGTCCGCGGCCTGGCGGCGTTGCTCTTGCGGGAGGACGACCGGCCCAACGTGCCGATCACCATTCACAGCGAGGGCGGCATCAAACACCTCGTGCGGACCGGGCGGGAGGGATCACGCCAGACATTCCGTGCCGCCATGGGTCTGCCGGTGGACCTGCGTCAGGTGACGGTGACCGCCGGGGGCGAGGCCGTGCAGTTGGCGGTGATGAATTTCGGTAACCCGCAGTGCGTTGCGCTGGGTCCGTTGCCAGACGAGGCGCGTTTCGCGCGGCTCGGACCGCTCCTGGAGCATCACGAAATCTTCCCGGCGCGGTCCAATATTGAGTTCGCGCATGTTGAGGCGCCGGACGCGGTGCGGATTCTGATCTGGGAGCGCGGGGTCGGGCCGACCACTTCGTCCGGCACCGGGTCGTGTGCGGCGCTGATCGCGGCGGCGGCGTTCGGCGGGGCCGCGCGAGACGCCACGGTCATTGCCCCTGGCGGCCGGCAGCGAGTGGAGTGGCTTGACGACAGCGTCTATCTGACCGGCTGGGCCGAGGTCCTCATCGACGGGGACTGGGTCCGGTAGATTCTTCGTACCCGCCCGTCAACACCCGATCAGTTTTTTCGACAGGGATCAGCGGCGCCGGCGTGCCCCGGCAGAGGCTGCGGCGCCCAGATCATGCACGGCAGCGCTTAATTGGCCCGAAACGCCTCGCACCGTGGCGATCGCCCCGAGGTAGTCCCCCTTCTCGAACGCTGTGCGCGCTTTTTGCACGACGCTTTCACTGTTATCGATCGATCGGCGTCCGGCGGCGACGATGCGCGCCGGTGCGCGAGCGGCTTCAGCGGCCTTGAGCGTTGCGCGTGCCTCGTGCAACCCAGCGTCCGCGTCGGCCAGCGCGCGTGTGGCGTCGGAGCGTGTGGCGGCTTTTCGGTTGACGGAATCTTTCGCGGCCGTCTGGGCGCGCTCACGGGCGTCCAGCGCGGCGTTGAGCGCCTGGCGGTAGTCGCGCTGCGTGACGGCGTCGTGCGATCGCTTGAGCGCGTCCTGGGCGGCAATGAACTCGTCCGGGGCGTACTGATCGGCTCCGGCCGTGCGCGCCGAGTCGATGGCGGTTTGCGCCTCGTGCATTTCCTTATCGGGGGGATCGCCGCACGCCGCACCGGCCACCGCCGCGAGGACGGCGAGCGACAACATGAGGCGACGGAGCGACGACATGGACGCCAGTATAACGCGGCTTTCAGCGCGCTTCGCTGGTGGCCGGAGCGAAGATGTAAGATGAAAGACTTGGTGCCCGGCGATCGGCCGCGCGAGAAGCTCCGGCACCATGGCGCGTCGGCGCTTGGCGATAATGAGCTGATTGCGCTGGTCCTCGGCAATGGCTCCCGGCGCGGCAATGCGCTGAGCGTCGCGAACGCCCTGCTGGCCGCCCATGGCGGGCTGCACGGCTTGTTCCGGGGTACGGCCGACGACTTCGAGAAAATTGTCGGCATCGGCGCCGCCCGAGCCGCGCAGATTGTGGCGGCCTTGGAACTGGGCCGGAGGACGCTGACGCTGGCGCCGAACGCGCGGCTGCAGATTCGCCGGCCGGAGGATGCGGCGAGGTATTTGATGCCGCGGTTCGGAGCGCGCAGCGTCGAGCAGTTCGGGATCATCCTGCTCGACACGAGGCATCGCGTGATGCGGGACGTGGTGCTGTCGGTGGGGACGTTGAGCAGCTCGGTCGTCGAGCCGCGCGACGTGTTTCGGGCGGCGGCGGTCGGCGGTGCGGCTGCGATCGTGATTTTTCACAATCACCCCTCGGGCGACCCCACTCCCAGTCCCGACGATCTGGCGTTGACGCGACGGATGGTCGCCGCGGGTAATCTGATGGGGATCGACGTCGTGGACCACGTGATTCTGGGTGACGCGCGGTACTGGAGCGTCAAGGAGACCAAACAACGGTGAGCCGGATTCTGTACTTCGATTGTTTCTCGGGGATTTCTGGCGACATGACGCTTGGCGCGCTACTCGACGCCGGCCTGCCGCTCGACGATCTGACGCGCGCGCTCGGCAGCCTGGCGCTGGGCGATGTCGAACTGCGCGCGGACAAAGTTCTGCGCACCGGCGTCTCGGCCACGAAGTTCTCTGTGCATGAGCCCCCAGCCCCTGGCCCCCAGGCTCACGCGCATCGCCATCTACCGAAGATCTTCAAGATGATCGACGGGTCGTCGTTGTCGGACGCCGGGCGCGAGCGCGCCAAGGCGATGTTCCAGCGTCTCGGCGAAGCGGAAGCCGCGATCCACCAGATGCCCGTCGAGAAAGTCCACCTGCACGAAGTCGGCGCCCTCGACTCGATCATCGACATCGTCGGCACGGTGTTCGCCATGGACTGGGCCGGCG
>JAYVMG010000013.1:0-5577 GCA_043759095.1 Acidobacteriota bacterium
CAAGCCCAGAAGCTGAGCAAATCCGACGGCGACACCGGCATTCGCGAACTGCGGGCACAGGGGTGGACGCCCGCGCAGGTGATCGCGAGGGCGCTGACCCTGGTGGAGTGAACAGAGAATACGGAGTAAACGGGATCACACGGAGGAACGGAGAAGCGGAGGGCGAACGGGGCGACGAGTGCGGCCGGGCCCGCAACGCGGGCTCGTGGACGGAAAAACCGTCGCCAGCACGAACCCGCTGGATTAAATGGTTTGTACTGGCGATGGCTTTTTCGTCCGCGTGAGGGCTGGCTTCGCCAGGCCCCGGCCGCACGACTCCGGCGCTCCGCTCGTCTCTGTTCCTCTGTTTCTCTGTGTGAATCCGTTCCCTCCGTCCCCTCCGTTCCCGTATGATGTCGGGTCATGAAGACCCTCTTTCTTGTCGGCGTTCTGGTTGCCGGGACGGCTTCGTTTTCTCCCGCGGATCACGGTGACTGCGCGCAGTTGACGCAACTGAAGCTGGCGGACGTGAAGGTGACGGAAGCGGTCGCGGTTCCGGCCGGCACCGGCGTGATCAAAGTCGCGCATTGCCGCGTCACCGGCGTCATCGGCGCCGAGATCAAGTTCTCGCTGCTGCTGCCGGATACCTGGAACCACAAGTTCCTGATGGGCGGCGGCGGCGGGTTTGTCGGCTCCGTCCAGAACCAGGCGCAGTTTGTCGTCAACGCCGGCTATGCGACGGCTGGCACCGACACCGGGCACACCGGCGGGACGACCGACGCGTCGTGGGCACTGCGCAATCTTGAGCGGCAGGTGAATTTCGGGTACGTCGCCGTGCACCGGACGGCCGAAACGTCGAAGCTGATTCTTCGCAGCTATTACGCCGCGAACGAAACGCGTGCGTACTTCTCTGGCTGCTCGAATGGCGGCCGCCAGGCGCTGATGGAAGCGGAGCGTTATCCCGACGACTTCGACGGGATCGTCGCTGGCGCGCCAGCGGCCGACTTCACCGGGATCGCCGCGCAGTTCATCAAGGACGTGCGCGCGCAGTTTCCGGATCCGCAGAACCTGACCCCGCTGCTGTCGCCGGAGACGTTGAAATCCGTCGCCGCGCAGATTCTCGACAGCTGCGACGCGCTGGACGGCGTGAAAGACGGGGTGATGGAGGATCCGCGGCAGTGCAAGGTGGATGTGTCCACGTTGACTGGACTGAGTGATGCGCAGCGCACGGCGCTCAAGACGATCTACGCGCCCACGCGCGCCGGGAACGAGATCGCGTTTCCCGGTCAGCCCTTCGGCGGAGAGGGCGATGCGGCGGGATGGCCGGCATGGATTTCCGGCGCCGCCCCGCGTGAGGGGCAGCCGGCGGGACCGAGCCTGCGCTACGCGTTCGGCACGAACCTGTTCAAGTACCTGATCACCAGCAATCCCGGTTGGGACTACCGGACGTACGATCTCTCGACCTGGAAGAAAGATTCAGAACGCGTCGCGGCGATCCTGAACGCCACAAACCCCGATCTCGATAAGTTCAAGGCAAAGGGACACAAGTTGGTGATCTGGCACGGCTGGTCGGATGCCGGTTTGTCGCCGCTCGGGACGATCAAGTACTACGAGAGCGTGAAGGCGCGCGATCCGAAGATGAACGACTACGTGCGCATGTTCATGCTGCCGGGCGTGCTGCACTGCGGCGGCGGGCCGGGCCCCGACAACGTGGATTGGGCCGCGGCCATCGACGGCTGGGTGGAGAGCGGCAAGGCGCCCGAGCGGCTGATCGCCCAGAAGGGCGGCGGCGCTGCGGTCACACGGACGCGTCCGCTCTGCGCGTATCCGCAGCGCGCCGTCTACACCGGAACCGGGAGCACCGATCAGGCAGAGAATTTCGTATGCAAACCGTAGGGACCGACCTTTGTGGTCGGTCCGGAAATCTGAATCTCATGCGATGTGTGGGGGCGTGGTTCGTCGTCTTTGCGGTGTCTGGAGCGGCGCTGGCCGCCGTCACGGCCGCGTCTGCGTCGAAGACATCGTTGGACGCCGCGACTGACGCGTGGGAGCGCGGCGAATTCATCACAGCGCTTTCGGGTTTTCTGCAGGTGATGAACGCGCCGGGCGCGGACGCATTCCTCGAACCGATCGCGCTGACGACCGGAGAACTGTTCGAGACGCGTGAGTTGACGCCGGATGGCCGTGCGCCGCGTTTCAGCCTGGACAATCAGTTCATCGCTGACGAAACCGGCCTCGAGACGTCGCGTCGTACGCGCGACCTGCGCAACGACCCTTCGGCAGGCTCAGGGCAGGCGCCGACTCTGGTTGCTGATCTGCCCGGTGTGTCGGCGACGTTTTCCTCCACGCTGAACCAGGTCGCGTATCTCAGGATTCCGGACGCCAACGACGAGATTCGCCGCGCGTCTGACGCGATCGCGCAGGCGTCGCTCACCGCGCAGAATCGCGGTCAGCTCACGCAGGCACTCGCCTGGCTCATCGCCAAACACGCCGACATCGTCATGGGCGAGCCGCGCCACCGTCGATCGTATCTCTACGCGATCGGGGGGCAGACTGGGGTCAGGCTGGGGTCAGACCCTATCCCGACCCCAACTCGGATCCTATCCCGTGCCGGGCAGTCCGCATTACCATCAGGCGAGCGATCGACTCGAGTTCGAAAACCATCAGCTGATCACCGAGACGAGCAAGACCACGGTGGCGACGGTGATGCTGCTGGCGTCGAGTCCGTCGCGGCTGACGAACCTGAAGGTGGCCTGGACCCCGAGCCCCGAGCACGGCGTCGCGTCGTACCTCGTCGCGTACGGTCCAGCGGCGGATCCGCTGCGGCGCAGGCTGACGGTGGCACAGTCCCGCGTGACGCTGCCGCGGATCGTGGCGGGCACGGTGGTGTCGGTGAAAGCCGTCAACGCACGCGGGCTCGAGGGATGGGATTGGGCGAGAACGACGATCGGTGAAACGCACGTTACGAGGATCACGCAATGACCATGAAGCGAATGATGAGCGTCTCGATTGCGGCCACCAGTGCCGCGCTGATTCTTTCCCTGACCGCCGGCGCCGCCGGTCCGGCGTGCGACCCGGACAACGGCGGGCTGAAGCTGCCGCAGGGATTCTGCGCGTTGGTGGTCGCCGAGAACATCGGCCCGGCCCGTCACCTCGTCGTCGCGCCGAACGGCGACGTGTACGTGTCGACGCGCAACGGCGGCCGCGGCGCGACGGGCGGCGTCGTCGCGCTGCACGACACCGACGGCGACGGCAAGATGGACTCGCGCGAGCGCTTCGGCAGCAATGGCGCGACCGGCGTCGCGCTTCGCAACGGCTACGTCTACATGGCGACGACCAACTCGATCGTGCGCTACAAGCTGGGGCCGGGCGAGCTCGCGCCGGACGCACCGGCTGAAGTGATCGTCGAAGGGCTGACCGATCGACGCCAACACGCCGACAAAGGGATCGCGTTCGACGGCAAGGGCGGCGTGTACGTGAACATCGGCGCGCCGTCGAATGCGTGTCAGGTGCCGGATCGCCAGCCGAAGGTCACCGGCCAGGATCCGTGTCAGCTGCTCGATGTCGCCGGCGGCATCTGGCGCTTCGACGAGAACAAATTGGGACAGAAGCAGGCCGACGGCAAGCGCTACGCCACCGGTCTGCGGCAGATGCCCGGGATCACGTGGTACGAGAATTCGCTGTGGCTGGTGATGCACAACCGCGATGGTCTCGACACGATGTGGCCCGGGCAGTTTACGGCGCAGGAGAACGCCGATCTGCCGGCGGAGTATCTGGAGAAGGTCTCCGACGGATCCAATTTCGGCTGGCCCTATTGCTTCTACAACCACGCGGAAGGGCGCCTCGTGACCAATCCCGAGTACGGCGGCGACGGCAAGAAATCCGATCGCTGCGCGGCGTTCACGCCGCCTGCGTACGCGTTCCCCGCGCACTGGGCGCCCAACGATCTGGCGTTCTACACCGGCACGCAGTTCCCGGCGAAATACCGCGGCGGTGTGTTCGTCGCGTTCCACGGATCGTGGAATCGCGCGCCGCTGCCGATGGCCGGCTACAACATCACGTTCGTGCCGTTCACGGGCGGCAAGCCCGGCAAGCACGAGGTGTTCGCCGACGGTTTCGCCGGCAAGGCCACGCTCATGGCGCCGAACGAAGCCGTGTCGCGCCCCGGTGGTCTTGCCGTCGGGCCTGACGGCTCGCTCTACATCACGGAAGACGTGAAGGGAAAAATCTGGCGGGTGATGTACACGGGAAAGTAATGGTGAAGACCCTGCAGACGCCCGGATCGCGCGACGTGCTGGTGTTCGAGCAGAAGCCGAAACTGGCCGGCAAGACCGGCGGCATCGCGCATTTCGGTTTTCGTCTTCAGAACCCGAAGGACATCGATGCCGCGGCGCGTGCGGTCAAGAAGGCCGCGGGGCGGTGAAGGAACAAGGGGAGATCGCAATCGGCATCCTCGCCGGGTTTCTTGCCGGGAAGATCATGCGGGGCAAGGGCTACGGCGTGCTCATCGATCTTCTGCTTGGCCTCGTCGGCTCGGTGGTGGGTGGATTCGTGTTTGGCCTGCTCGGCCTCCACGCGTACGGCATCGTCGGTCAGCTCGCGAGCGCGACCGCCGGAGCCGTGATGCTGGTCTGGCTTGTTCGGCGTCTTTGACTTTGTAGGGACGGCCGCGAAGTCGTCGTCTACGTGAGGGCTTATGAAACGCATTCCGATCGGGTTCGTCATCGTCTGTGCGTCGGTTGGCATCGCGTCAGCGCAGGGGGCCAGGCGGCCGCTGTCGCTCGACGATCTCGGCAAGATCAAGGACGTGCGCGATCCGCAGTGCGCACCGGACGGCAAGACAGTCGCCTTCGTCGTGTCGCAGATCGACGTGAAGGAAGACAAGGGCGGCGGTGCGCATATCTGGACCGTTGACCTTGATGGCCGGAACGAACGGCAGATCACATCCAGCACTGACTCCGAGACGTCTCCACGATTCAGCCCCGATGGAAAGTATCTGTCGTTCACCTCCTCGCGTCCCGGCAAGGCGAAGGGCAACCAGGTGTGGCTGCTCGATCGCAGCGGCGGCGAAGCGTTCCAGCTCACCGAGGTGAAGGGACGGCTCCAGGGGTACGAGTGGGCGCCGGACTCGAAGCGCCTCGCGTTAACCGTCGGCGATCCCGATCCGGACGCGGCGGATGCGCCGGCCGCCGGTGCTGCTGCGGGCGGTGATGCAAGCGGCGGCCGCCCTCCGGCAGGCTCAGGGCAGGCGGCAAAGGCGCCGAAACCGATCGTGATCGACCGCTACAAGTACAAGCAGGACGTGCAGGGTTATCTGCTGTCCGGCCGTCACACCTACGTCTACCTGTTCGACATCGCGTCGAAGAAACTGGATCGCCTCACCGCGGGCACAGTGGATGAGTCGTCGCCGTCGTGGTCGCCTGACGGCGCGCGCATCGCGTTCATGAGCAACCGCCACGAGGACCCCGACCGTGAGCCGTCCAGCCAGCTGTTCCTCGCAGACGCGAAGCCCGGATCCACCGAGAAGGCGCTGACGCCGGAGACCAGCCGCGGCGGCCGCGGCAGGGCGGAGTGGAGCCCCGACGGCAAATGGATCGC
>JAYVMG010000014.1:0-5571 GCA_043759095.1 Acidobacteriota bacterium
GGCGGGTCTTGGCGTGATCCTCGATTGGGTGCCGGGACACTTTCCGAAGGACGCGCACGGCCTCGCGCGCTTCGACGGCACCGCGCTCTTCGAGCACGAGGATCCGCGTCAGGGCGAGCATCAGGACTGGGGCACGCTGATCTTCAACTACGGGCGCAACGAGGTCCGCAGCTTCCTGCTATCGAACGCGTTGTTCTGGCTCGAGGAATATCACATCGACGGGTTGCGCGTGGATGCGGTCGCGTCGATGCTGTACCTCGACTACTCGCGCAAGGAAGGGCAGTGGGTGCCGAACCGCTTCGGCGGGCGCGAGAACCTCGAGGCGATCAGTTTTCTCCAGCAGCTGAATAGCCTCACGCACGGCCAACATCCCGGCACGATGACCGCGGCGGAAGAGTCCACGTCGTTCCCTGGCGTCAGCCGTCCGGTGCACCTCGGCGGCCTCGGCTTCACCTACAAGTGGAACATGGGCTGGATGCACGACATCCTCGAGTACATGAAAGAGGATCCGATCCATCGCCGCTGGCGCCACAACCTCGTGACCTTCTCGGCGCTCTACATGCACAGCGAGAACTTCATCCTGCCGTTCTCGCACGACGAAGTCGTCCACGGCAAACACGCGCTGCTCGACAAGATGCCGGGCGACGCCTGGCAGAAGTACGCGTCGCTGCGCGCGCTCTACGGCTACATGTACGCGCACCCCGGCAAGAAGCTGCTGTTCATGGGCGGCGAGTTCGGGCAGTGGCGCGAGTGGAATCACGATCGCAGCCTCGACTGGCATCTGCTCGACGATCCGTCGCACGCCGGACTGCGGCGCTATGTCCAGGATCTGAATCGTCTCTACGCGGCCGAGCCTGCGTTGCATCAGGTGGATTTCGACCCCGCCGGTTTCCGCTGGATCGACTGCAACGACATCGAGAACAGCGTCGTCTCGCTGGCGCGGTACGCGCGCGACCGCAGCGACGCGGTGATCGCGATCCTCAACTTCACGCCCGTGCCTCGGCTCGACTACCGCATCGGCGTCCCCGAGGCCGGCTTCTACGCCGAGCTGCTGAACAGCGACGCATCGATTTACGGCGGCAGCAACGTCGGGAATCTCGGCGGCGTCGCGACGGAACCGATCGCCACGCACGGGTTCGAGCAGTCGATTCAACTCGCGGTCCCGCCGCTGGGGTGTCTTCTTTTGAAAAAGCGTTAGCCACGAAGCCACGAAGGCACGAAAAAGATCAGATGTACTGTGCTACTTCGTGGCTTCGTGCCTTCGTGGCCCATGTCTCTCCGTAACTCCCGCTCCGTCGCCGTCGCGCTCGTTACCTTCGCGACCTTCACCGACATCGTCGCCTACTCGGTGGCCGTGCCGGTGCTCCCGGATCTGAGCCGCAAGCTCGGCGCGTCGCCGACGATGATCGGGTTGTTGTTCGCGTCGTTCGGCGTCACGCTGCTGACCGTGTCGATCCCGATGGGCGCCGTGTCCGATCGGGTCGGGCGCAAGTGGCCGATGGTCGGCGGGCTGATCGCCCTCGCCGCCTCGACACTGCTGTTCGCGTACTCCGACGGGTTGCCCTGGCTGTTCGCGGCGCGCCTCGTTCAAGGCGCGGCCGATGCGATCACCTGGGTCGTCGGCTTCGCGTTGATTGCCGATCGGTACGGGCCCGACGAGCGCGGACGCGTCAGCGGCATCGTGATGTCCGGCACGAGTGCGGCGGTGATGGTCGGCCCGACGATCGGCGGCTGGCTGTACGAGGTCGGCGGTATCCGCGCGCCGTTCCTCACGGTCGCGGCGCTTGCTGCGGTCGGCGCCATCGGGTTTCTGTGGCTCGACATTCCCCCCGCCCGCACCGAGACCGAGCACGTGCCGCTTCGCCGGGTCCTGAGCTCGCGTCCCGTGCTCGTCTGCACGGCCGTCGTGATCGCGATCTCGTCGACGATCTCGATGCTCGAGCCGGTGCTGCCGCTCTTCCTGACGGAGAAACTCGGCATCGGTCCGGTGCGCATCGGGCTGATCTTCGGCAGCGGCGCGGTCGCGTCGGCGATTCTCCACCCGATTTACGGACGGCTGGCTGATCGCTGGGGCGGCCGGCGCCTGATGATGACCGGCCTGATGATGGCGGCGTGCATGCTGCCGCTCCTCAACCTGACCTGGACCTATCCCTCAACTATCGTCGTGTTCGTGCTGAACACGATGGCGATCGCGCTGGTGATCACGCCGTCGCTGGCGTTCATGGCGGAGGCAGTCGCGGGCGCCGGCGTCGGGTCGTTCGGCGTCGGCTACGGCCTCTACAACATGGCGTGGGGCGCGGGTTTACTGGGCGGTCCCGCAATCGCTGGGTTCGTCTTCGAGCACGCCGGCTTTGCCCGGCTGACGCTGCTGTGGTCGCCCCTTCTGGTGGTCGTCACCATCCTGCTGGCAAGAGTACAATCGGCCCCGCCCCCCATGGAGGAGCACCCATGACACGCATTCGCACGATCGCCGCGCTGACACTTACCGGGCTTGCACTGTCCTCGTACTCGCTTCGCGCCGATGTGCGCGCCGACCAGAAGTCTCGCGTCGAGTTCGCCGGCATGCTCGGCCGCATGACGAACATGTTCGGCGGCAAGGCCGCGCGCGAAGGCGTGACCTCGTCCATCGCCGTCAAAGGCGACCGCAAGGCGACGATGAACGAAGCGACCGGCCAGATCATCGATCTCGCCGAAGAAAAAATCTACGACCTGGACCTGAAGAAGAAGAACTACAAGGTGACCACGTTCGCTGAACTGCGCCGCCGCATGGAAGAGGCGCAGAAGAAAGCCGACGAGGACGCGCGGAAGGACGCCGGGAAGGCGAACGACAAGCCCGCCGCCGCCGATCCCAACGCGAAGCAGATGGAAATCGACTTCGACGTGAAGAACACCGGCGCCAAAAAACAAATCAACGGCTTCGACACGCACGAGACCGTCGTCTCCATCACTGTGCGCGAGAAGGGCAAGACCGTCGAGCAGGGTGGCGGCATGATCATGACGTCCGACATGTGGCTGGCGCCCAAGATCGCCGCAATGAAAGAGATCAACGACTTCGACATCCGGTATGCGAAGCAGCTCTACGGCACGGTGATCGCCGGCGTCTCCGCCGAGCAGATGGCCGCGGCGATGGCGCTGTACCCGATGATGAAGCAGGCGCTGGGCAAGATGACCACCGACGGCAGCAAGATCGACGGCACACCGATTCAGACCACCACGACGATGGACACGGTGAAGTCGGCGGAGCAGATCGCTGAAGAAGCCAAAGCGAGCAGCAACGACAGCAAGTCCGATGCGGCGGGCGGTGTCAGCGGTCTGCTGGGCGGCTTCGCGAAGAAGATGGCCGCGAAGAAAATGGGCGGTGGCGACGACGCCGGCAAGGCGCGCGCGACGTTCATGACCATGACCAGTGAAGTGCTCAAGGTGACCACTGACGTGACGTCGGCGGACATCGCGGTGCCGGTGGGGTTTAAGGAAAATAAGTAGGGCTCAGGGCTGAGGGCTCAGGGCAGGGTGGGCTGGTAGGTCGGGTAGGAAAAGCTCATGCTCAAAAACATTGCGGTGCTTGTTGTTCTGATGTCGGTGGTGTCGCTCAGCGCGCAGGCGCCGGCGAAGAAGAAGCCGGTGGAGACGCCGGCTCAACGCGCCGCGCGCGTCCACAAGGAAGCGCTCGTGGTCGACACGCACATCGACACGACGATGATGCTTGGGCGCGAGGGGTGGGACTTCATGGTCCGCCATTCGGCGGTCAAGGGCGAGGACAGTAACCATGTGGATCTGCCGCGTATCCGCGAGGGCGGGCTTGGCGCCGCGTTCTTCTCGATCTACATGCCCGGGACCATCACCGGTCCGGAGGCCGTGAAGCGATCGCTCGTCCTGATCGATCACGTCCGCAGCCTCGCCGAAGCGCACCCGAACGAGATCGTGCTGGCGACGACGGCCGCGGAAGTGCGCGCGGCGCACAAGGCGGGAAAGTTCGCGGCGCTGATGGGCATGGAAGGCGGGCACATGATCGACGACAGCCTCGCCGTCCTGCGCGATTACCAACGCTTGGGCGTTCGCTACCTGACGCTCTCTCACAGTGTGAACACGAACTGGAGCGACTCGTCCGGCGACACGCCGAAGCACAACGGCCTCACCGATTTCGGCAAGGACGTCGTCCGCGAACTGAACCGGCTCGGGATGCTGGTGGATATTTCGCACGTGTCGGACAAAACGTTCTGGGACGCGATGGAGACCAGCAAGGCGCCGCTCGTCGCGTCGCACTCCTCGCTGCGATCAATCTCCGGCCACCCCCGCAACATGACCGACGACATGATCCGCGCGCTCGGCGGCAAAGGCGGCGTCATCATGATCAACTACTCGCGGAGCTTCCTGTCCAACGAGCTGTACGAAGCGGGGCTGAAGAACGTGCCGATGGCGGACCGGCCGACGGTGACGTGGGAGAAGATCGTCGAGCATATCGATCACGCGGTGAAGCTGGTCGGCGCCACGCACGTCGGGCTCGGCTCGGACTTCGATGGCACGACCGTGCCTGACGGCATGGACGATGTGTCGATGCTGCCGAAGATCACCGGGGCGCTGCTCGACAAGGGCTACAGCGAACAGGACGTGAAGAACATCATGGGCGAGAACATCCTGCGGCTGCTCGAGACGGTGAACCAGGTGGGCAAGAAGATCCGCGCCGGCGGGTAGGCTCACGTGGGTCAGGTCGGTCGGGTGGGCCGCTCGCTTCCGCCGCTGCGCCGCGCGATGATGTTTGAAATCTGAGAGCTGAAGTCTGAAATCTCAGCGCGTGACGGTGAACGTGCCGTCAGTGATCCGTCCCTCGCAGGTCGTGGTGCCGGTGTAGTTGGCGGCGATGCGGCCGGTCGCGACGTCGGTGGTGCTGGCGTTCATCGTGATGCCGCAGAGCGGCGTGAGGTCCGTGCCGCCGGCGGGGAAGTCGAGTGTCAGCGTGAGCGCGCCGTTTGAGAGCGTGCCGGCGAGCGTGCCGTTTTTCCGTTTGTGACACGAGCCGCAGGAGCCATCGTTCGGATCAACCGGGTCGAGCACGACCTGCCCAATGATGCGATCGCCGGTCTGCGTCACGGTCCACTTGAAGGTCTCGGATCCCTGCGCATCTTTCCCGGTCCCGATCCAGGTGCCGGCGAGGTTCGCGGCCGACGGCGCAGCGGGCGAGGATCCGCAGCTCGTCGCCGTGACGAGCACCGCGAGAATGCAGAGCGGGGCCAGAGTCTTCACAGAGCCCGAGTATAGATCGGTGCGGACGCTGGGAGGCGCCGGGCCAGGAGACGTCGCCACGCCTTGGCGGTCACGCAGTCGCTGGTGTGCTTCCGATGTAGCGTTCCCGCAGATACGCCATGTACTCGGCGTGCTCTTCGCCGACAGTTCGTCCCATCAGGGTGAAGAGTTCTTGATATGTCAGCGCCATGAAGTGGTCGGCATCGCTGCCAATTTCAGCGGCAAGGGTCCGCAGATCGCTGCGATGTGCATCCGCCGCCTGGCCCGGCACCTCGTACCACAAGCAACAGAGCGTCCACTGCTTGCCCGTTCGTGCCAGTGCCAGCATGT
>JAYVMG010000015.1:0-5567 GCA_043759095.1 Acidobacteriota bacterium
CGTAATCGCGGCGTCGGGCGCCGCGCGGCGCAGGTCGGCGATTGCCGGCAGCGCCATGACGGCGTCGCCCAGCCAGTTCGGCGAGAGGATGACCAGACGTTTCATGCTCGTGTGATGCTACTCGTCCTGCCCGCTGTCGACGTCCCGTTCTGCCGACGGAAACATCCCCTTCACACTTTCCGCAACCGGGCCGTCATCACGCCACCGGCGGTGCATCCAGAGCCACAGCTCCGGATGGCGGCGCACATACATCTCGAGCACGTCGGTGCAGCGCTGCGTGAACTCGCGAATGGCGTCGGGCGAATCGGCGCGCGGCGGCTCGACCGGGTGCTCGTAGATCATGCGGTAGCGTCCGCGCCCGAGCGGCAACGCGAACACCGGCACGACCGGCGCCCCGGTGCGCAGCGCGAGCGCGGCGACCGCTGACGTCGTTGCCGCCGGTCGCTCGAAGAAGTCGACGTAGATCGCGTCGCGGCTCATGATGTGCTGATCGATCAGCACGGCGACGCCGTGGCCGGCCTGCAGCGTCCGCATCACCCGGCGAATCGTGCCGCGCCGGTACACGACGGTGTTGCCGGTGCACTGGCGGATCTGCTCGAGCAGACGATCGAGATACGGGTTATCGAGCGCGCGCGCGAGGATGCTGACCGGCTCGACGCGCACCGCGTGCACCATCGCCTGCAGTTCCCAGAACCCGAAGTGGCCGGTGATGAAGAGCACGCCTTTGCCCTGGGCGTAGGCCAGCCGCGAGCGCTCGTCGCCGTCGAACTCGACGCGCGCCAGCATCTGTGCTTTCGACAACGTCGAGAACTTCAGCAGCTCGAACAGCAGCCGGCCGAAATGCGCGAAGGCCGCGCGGGCAATGGCCCGGCGCTCCGCGTTGGACCGCAACGGAAACGCTGTCGCCAGATTGCGCTCCGCGATGCGCCGGTGCGGACGATCGATCACGTAAAATGTCAATCCCAGCACCGTGCCGGCGGCGCGCACGAGCACGAACGGCGTCACGCGCACGATCGCAATCAGCGCGCGAACGATCAGATACTCCAGCCGGTGTCTCATGACATTGCGGACTGCGGATTACGGATCGCGGATTCCGGATTGCGAATCCTGTCGAGCAGCCACTGCTGAAATGCGTCAGCCGGCTCCACGCCGACGATCAGCGGGACGGACGCGATCTGCAAACCACCGAGATCGCACGCGGCCAACCGTACGGCGTCCTTCTCGGTCGTCAGGACGATCATCGCTCCAGCCGCCTTGGCCTCGACGGCGATGCGCTGGATGTCTCGCGCGGTGAACCGATGATGATCGCGAAATTCAATCGCGCCACAGATGTCCCACCCCACCGACAGGATATCGGTCGTGAAACGATCGGGCCGGGCGATCCCGGTCACGACGAACACGCGCGACGCCGACGGAATGACCACCGTGTCACGCTCGCCCGCCACGCGCCTCGGCGCGCCGATCGTGCGCGTGACACGAAACACTGGCGAGACGCCAAACCCGCGGCCGATGCGCTCCGCCGCGGTGTCATAGCCCGCCGTAATCAACGCCGCGTCCGCCGCGCACGCCGCTTCGAGCCCCTCGCGCAGCCGCCCCGCGGGCAGCGGCTGATCCTGGAGATCCTCTTCGGCGACGAGCAGCAGATCGACGTCGCGCGCCAGTTCCAGATGCTGAAACCCATCGTCGAGGATGTGGACGGTGGCGCCGAGACGCCGCTCCGCGAGGCAGCCGGACAAGTAGCGATCGGCGCCAACGAGGACCACAACGCCCGGCAGGGCGCGCGCGAGCATCAGCGGTTCGTCGCCCGCCTCGTCGAGGCCCGCGATCACACGCGTGCCGTCAGAGACGACCGTCACGCCATCCCGCGCCGCACGGCGCCCGTAGCCGCGCGTCAGCACGGCCGGACGCTCGCCCTGCGCAACCAGCAGGCGCGCGATGTATTCGACAATGGGCGTCTTGCCGCTGCCACCGACGCGAAGATTCCCGACGCTGACCACCGGCTGCGCGAGCCGGTGACGCCGCGACGGATCCCGCGCGTACCACGCGCGCCGCCACGCCGCCGCCGCGCCGTACGCCTGACTCAGTGTCTGGATCAATGCACGAGACGGAAAGGTCTGACGACCGAGCGGCCGTGCCCGTGACCGTCGTCGTCGTAGGGAAGCAACTCGCCAATCACATCGAGCGTCTTGGTCTTGGCGCCGCGATTGGCTTCGACGAGCGCCCGCGCGGCGGCGCCGAGCCGTGCGCGACGCACCGGATCCGTGACCAGATCGAGCAGCGTCGACGCGAGCTCGCGCTCCGATGGCACCTGAATCGCCGCGGCGTTGCTGAGAAACGCGTCGGCGATCTCGCGGAAGTTCTGCATGTACGGGCCGAACACGATCGGCTTGCCGAAAATCGCAGGCTCGAGGATGTTGTGGCCGCCGTGATCCTCGAGGCTGCCGCCGACGAATACCGCCGTGCTGATCTGGTAGAGCTGCGCCAGCTCGCCCAGCGTGTCGAGGACGACGACGTCGGCGCGCGGCTCGGCGTCGATGGGCAGCTCGGAGCGCTTCATCGTGACGAGGCCCGTGGCGCGCGCGAGCCGCTCCACTTCGATGAACCGTTCCGGATGACGCGGCGCCAGGACCAGCAGCGCCGTCGGCAGCGTCTCCTTGATGCGCGCGAACGCGCGCAGGACTGCGGCTTCCTCGCCGCGCAACGTGCTGCCCGCCACAATCACCGTCCGGTTCGGCGCCAGACGGAAGAAGCGCAGCACGCGCTCGCGCGGCTTGCCGTGCGACGCGGCCGCCGGCAGTTCCAGTGAATCAAACTTCAGGCTGCCGGTGACCGACACATGCGCGGCCGCGGCGCCGAGAGCGACCAGTCGGCGCGCCGACTCCTCGCTCTGCATGCAGAAGCGGTCGACGTCTCCAAGCACGCGGCGGAAAAACGAGCGCACCAGGCGGTAGCGCGGATACGAACGCGACGAGATGCGGCCATTGATCATCACCGTCTTCACGCCCCGCCGCCGGCACTCGCGCAGCAGGTTCGGCCAGATCTCGGTCTCCATCATGATGAACAGCCGCGGCCGCACCAGCGACAGCGTCCGCCGGACGATGAACGTCCAGTCGAACGGAAAGTAGAACACGGCGTCGACATCCGATAGGCTACGCCGCGCCACCTGCTGCCCCGCGATCGTCGTCGTCGACAGGAAGAGACGAAGGCGCGGGTAGCGGGCCTTGAGGTCGGCCGCCAGCGCGCGGGCGGTCAGGGCTTCGCCGACCGACACCGCGTGGATCCAGATGGATTCCTCGGCATCGATGTTGAAAGTAATCGGCAGGAAGCCGAGCCGCTGACGCAGCGTGCCGAGGTACTTCTGGTACCGGATGGCCTGGTACAGGAAGTACGGTGACACGACGACGAAGATAGCCAGCGTCAGGATGCTGTAGACCAGATACATCGCGGTGGGCTTATTGTAGAATGAAATGTTTGTCCGGGAGGACTTTGCATGCCTGTCAGGGTCGGCATTAACGGCTTCGGCCGTATCGGTCGGAACATCATGCGCGCGGCGCTCGGCGACTCGAACATCGATTTCGTCGCCATCAACGACCTCACGAGCGCGCACACGCTCGCCCATCTGCTGAAGTACGACTCGGTGCTGGGCAACCTGCACGCGAAGGTCGAGAACAAGGAGGACACCATCGCCGTCGACGGCGACGAGTTCAAGGTGCTCCAGTTCCGCGATCCGGCGCAGTTGCCGTGGAAGGACCTTGGCGTGGACGTGGTGTTCGAGTCCACGGGCCTGTTCACGAACCGCGACGCCGCGGCCAAGCACATTGCGGCGGGCGCCAAGAAAGTCATCATCACGGCGCCGGCCAAGAGCCCGGACTTCAGCGTCGTGCTCGGCGTGAACGACGAGCTGTACGACCCGGGGAAGCACCACATCATCTCGAATGCCTCGTGCACCACGAACTGCCTGGCCCCGCTGGCCAAGGTGCTGCACCAGACGTTCGGCATCAAGAAGGGGTGGATGACGACGATCCACTCGTACACGAACGACCAGCAGTTGCTCGACCTGCCGCACAAGGATCTGCGGCGCGCGCGCGCGGCGGCGCTGTCGATGATTCCGACCACGACCGGCGCGGCGGTGGCGGTCGGCGAAGTACTGCCGGAGCTCAAAGGCAAGCTGGACGGCATCTCGATGCGCGTGCCGACGCCGAACGTGTCGTGCGTCGATCTCGCGGCGGTGCTCAACAGCACCGTGACGGCGGAAGAAGTGAACGCCGCGTTGCAGAAGGCGGCGGACGGCCCGCTGAAGGGCATCCTCGCGTGCTCGCACGAAGAGCTCGTGTCGATCGACTTCAAGGGCAACCCGCACTCGTCGATCGTGGACATGCCGTACACGAAAGTGATGGACGGCGATTTCCTGAAGGTCCTCTCGTGGTACGACAACGAGTGGGGCTACTCGAACCGCTGCGTCGACCTGCTGCGCAAGCTCGTCGCCAAGGGCCTGTAGCGCGAAGGCTTTAGCCGAGCGATGAAACTGTCCATCAGGGATCTCGATCTCAAGGGGCAACGCGTGTTCGTGCGCGTTGATTTCAACGTCCCGCTGAAGAACGGACGTATCGGCGACGACACGCGGATCCGGTCATCGCTGCCGACGATTCAGTACGCGCTCGAGCACGGCGCCACCGTCGTGCTCGCGAGCCATCTCGGCCGGCCCAAAGGCAAGGTCAACCCGGAGATGAGCCTCCGGCCGATCGCGGACCGGCTGGCGGCGCTGATCGGCAAGCCGGTCACGTTCGCAACCGACTGCATCGGCGACGCGGCGCGCCAGGCGATCGAATCGGCGCCAGGCGGCGTCGTCCTGCTCGAGAATCTTCGCTTCCACCCCGAAGAAGAGAAAAATGATCCGGTGTTTGCGAAGGCCCTCGCGTCGCTGGCGGATCTGTACGTGAACGACGCGTTCGGCGCCGCGCACCGGGCGCATGCATCGGTCGAGGGCATCACGCACTTCGTGACGCGTGCCGCGGCCGGCCTGCTGATGGAGCAGGAGTTGAAGTATCTCGGCCACGCGCTCGAGTCGCCGGAACGGCCGTTTGTGGCGATCATCGGCGGCGCGAAGGTGTCGGACAAGATCGACGTCATCCGGAACATGCTCGGGAAAGTGGACCGGCTGATCATCGGCGGCGCGATGGCGTACACGTTCTTCAAGTCGCGCGGCGTGCCGGTCGGACGATCGCTGGTCGAGGACGACAAGATCGGCGAGGCAAAAGCGATCGAGGCCGACGCGGCGAAGCGCGGCGTCACGTTGCTGCTGCCAACTGATCATGTGGTCGCCGCGAAGCTCGAGGCTGAAGACGCGCACGAGGTACTGGCGGTGGGCGACGCGAGCATCGGCGATCGCATGGGGCTCGACATCGGCCCCGCGACGATCGCGGCGTACACCGCTGCCATCGCCGACGCACAAACGGTTGTCTGGAACGGCCCGATGGGCGTGTTCGAGATCGACGCGTTCGCAGCGGGCACTAACGCGGTCGCGCACGCGGTTGCGAACGTGAAAGGCACGACGATCATCGGCGGTG
>JAYVMG010000016.1:0-5563 GCA_043759095.1 Acidobacteriota bacterium
CTTCGACGATGAGCACTCGGTGTCTGGCCATTGGGCGTGGTCAGCGTACCGGCCAGACGTTTCACTTCGATGTCGAAGCTGTTAAATGTGGGTTAACGGCATTGCCTCTCTTGGCCTGTCCGAATTAACGCTGCCTGGCGTAATCCACGCAAAACTGCCGGCCCGGCCAGTCCGGAGTGGCCCCGGCTGGACCGTGCTGGTCACGCACCGGGCACGAGCTGATATACGGATCGGGTGACCAGATTCTGGCCGCGAGTTACACCGTGAAGGGCGACACGCTCATGGCGGTGAAGCCACGGGTGTGGATCGCGAAACTGGGCGCCGCGGCAGGTAACGGGGCGTGGGACCTGGCGCCCGACGGCAAGCGCGTGGCCGCGGTGACGCCGGTGGAATCCGCGGAGGCGCCCAAACAGGAACACGAGGTGGTGTTCCTCCAGAACTTTTCGACGCGCTGCGGCGGCGCGTGCCGCTGGGCAAACGTTAGCCCGCGGATCCCGTCGCAGCGAGCCGGATTACCTGGAGTGGACCCAGGATGGGGCGGGGATCGCTGTTCGCTCCGCCCCCAAGATTCGCACGCTCTATAATGGCGCCGTGGTCCAACCCACGTCCGCACCCAAGATGGCGGTTCTCTCTGCCGACACCACGGCCGACATCGAGCAGCGCCAGGTCGCAGCGTGGCGCCGGCTCTCGCCGGTCGAGCGATTGCGGCTCGTCAGCGACACCACTCGCGCGGTGATGGACCTGTCGCTCGCTGGGATTCGCCGTCGCCATCCCCAGGCCTCGGAACGCGAATGCTTCCTGCGCCTGGCTGCCATCCTGCTCGGCGTGGACACGGCTCGGCAGGTCTATCCCGAGGCCGCGCACCTGACTGACCTGCGCGGGCCGTGGTGAGCGACCCCGTCGCGGTCGCGCTCAGCGTGGCGCAGATTTTCGAAGCCTGTGGACTGCGTTACCTTGTCGGCGGATCGCTGGCCAGCTCGCTGAGCGGGGAACCGCGGTCAACCCTCGACGTCGATATCGTGGTCGCGATGTCGGCGTCGGACGTCGACCATGTGGCCGAGGCGCTGCGCGGCGAGTTTGACATCGACGAGATGGCGGTCGCGCGAGCCGTGCGCGAGCGGTCGAGCGTCAACATCTTCCATCGGGCGAGCGCCATCAAAGTCGACCTCTTCGTCATGGGCGGAACACCGCTCGATGATGAGCAGATGAATCGGCGGCACCGGGTCCAGGTGACGGCCGACCCCGACCGCTATCTCTACGCCTACACGCCCGAAGATATCCTGTTGCAGAAGCTACGCTGGTTCCGCAAGGGGAACGAGGTATCCGATCGCCAGTGGCGCGATGTGCTGGGTATCCTTCTGGTGCAGGGCGACATGCTCGACCGGATGTATCTTCGAGAGCGCGCCGAGCGCCTCGGCGTCTCCGACCTGCTCGCTCGGGCGGAAACCGCAGCCGGCAGGGCTTGAGTCCGCGGACTCGCCCGAACAAGAAAAAGATTCCAGCCGCTTGGCCCTCACTCCCGGCACCCGTCTCGGCGTCTACGACATCACCGCGCAGATCGGCGTCGGCGGCATGGGCGAGTAATATCGGGCGACCGACACGAATCTGAAACGTCAGGTCGCGATCAAAGTGCTGCCCGCCTCGGTGGCCTGCTCGCGGCCCTCAACCGTCCGAACCTCGCCGCGATTTACGGTCTCGAGAAGACGGCGGACTTCACGGCCCTCGTCATGGAATTCGGCGAGGGTGACGATCTGTCGCAGCGGATTGCGAAGGGCGCGATCCCGATCGACGAGGCGCTGCGGATGGCGAAGCAGATCGCCGACGCGCTCGAAGCGGCGCACGAGCAGGGCATCGTTCACCGCGATCTGAAGCCCGCCAACATCAAGGTGCGAACTGACGGCACGGTGAAAGTGCTCGACTTCGGGCTCGCGAAAGCGCTCGATGGGCCATGTGGGTCAGGTAGGTCTGGTGGGTCCGATGCATGTCGATGTCGCCGACGCTGACGACGCTGACGACGCTGACGACGCCGGCGATGACCCAGATGGGCATGATTCTCGGCCCACAGTCCCTGCCCGCGTTAGTCGAGCGCCAGCTCTACTAAGGTTTCAGATGCCCTAGACCTTGAATGTGGGTTAACGGCGGACGATTCGATGCTATTCTGCGCGTAGTTCGGGGAACTGCAAGGAAAAGGGGCATCGTGCGTCAGAGTCTTGCTAGCTCAGTCTGCCTTCTCGTTCTGGTCGCGTCGGCATCGCTACTCGGTGTTCGTCCGGCCGCGGCCCAGCTCTTCCGGCCATTCTCCAACGACGCCCGCAACATCCTCGAAGGCAACTGGCAGTCTTGTCGCGAGCGCGACGGCGTCTACGCCGAGCGCGTCTACGACCACGTCGTCAATGGCGTGGGGCAGTTCGAGGTGCACATGGGACCGCGTCGCGAATTCGCGATCTTCAAGGGCGTGCAGGACGAACACCGCGAGCACAACGCGCCGGACAATCTGCTGAAGCCCTTCATCATCTCGTTCGAGAACGGCCGCGCTAGGCAGCACTGGGAGATCCCGTCGCTGAACCTCGCGTTCACGGCGACGATGGCCGGCGGATCGCGGACTGACTGCGAGAGCTGGTACCTGCTGCTCGAGCCGCTGGAAAAAACATCGCACTGAAGATGAAGTTAGAAGGGAAATTCCCTTCTAACTTCCCCCTCCCTACCAGAGCACTTTCACCCCCAGCTGCACCTGGCGCGCGTCGTAGGTCGACGTGATCGTGCCGAAGGTCGTGTTGCTGCGGTTGCCGGCCGGAGCGGTGAAGTTGTCGCGGTTGAAGAGGTTGAACGCCTCGACGCGGACCTGGAGTTTGGCGCGGCTGCCGAGCGGCACGTTCTTGGTCGCCGCCACATCCAGCTGCCAGAAGTTCGGCCCGCGCACGTTGTTGCGCGGCGCGTTGCCGAACGGCTGGCTCGGATCGGTCGGCGCCACCACGCACGACGGGTTGAACCATTGCGTGATCGTCGGGTCAGCCGCGTACGGGTCGCAGGTGATGTTGGGGCGATAGTTGTTGGCGCCCGAGAAGTCGTTGGTGATCCCCGAGACCTGGAATGTCGGGCCGGCCGTGTACTGGAACGTCACCATCTCACCCGGCGTGATCGTGTTGATGCCGGCCAGTTGCCAGCCGCCGACGATCAGATCCGCCGCGGTCGGCAGACCCGAGCCCCAGCGCTTGCCATGGCCGAACGGCAGCGCCCACACAAAGCTCGTGGTGCTGTTGTAGGGCTGGTGATACGCCGAGAGGGCGTAGTCGGCGTCGAGGTTATTGATGTCCTGCGGCGAGGGGAAGTTGCCGTTCTGGTTTTCCAGCGCACCCGCGGAATTGTCCTGCGCCTTGGACAGCGTCAGCGAACTGAGGATGTTGACGTCGGCGCCCATCCGCCATTCGTACTTCATCTGGAACGCGTTATAGGCCGACTTGCCGCCGTTGAAGTTGTATGTGATGTCGCCCCACGTCGGGATCGGCCGCCGCGCAGCCAGCGGGATCGTACCGGCCGCGTTGTTCACCGCGGCCTGATTGAGGTTCGCTATCATCAGCAGGTCGGTCGCCTTGTTGCCGACGTAGGCGACGTCGATCAGCATGTGCGGGCCGAACTCGCGCTGGACCGACAGGTGCCAGCTCTGGACGGGGCTCGAGTGGAAATCGCGCGGGATGTAGCTGATGAGCGCGGTGAGCGGGTTGAACTTGCCGGGATCGGTGAGGCCGGCCGGATAGCCGGCTTCCGTCGGTACGAAGCCCGCCGTCGTCGGGGTCTGGTTGACCGCGGCGCGTACGACTTGCGGTCCGTTAATACCGAGCACGTTGGCCGACCCGATGCGGTTGATATGCACGTAGCTCTGGCCCCAGCCGCCGCGGACCACCGTTTTCGCCATCGGCGTGTAGGCGAAGCCGACGCGCGGTCCGAAGTTATTGCGATCGGGATCGACCAGGGTGCGGTCGTAAATCGACCCGTCCTTCGCCGTCATCAGCGTCCTGGTCGCCGGATCGAAGTTGGTCAGGACGTTATTCTTTTCCCACATCGGCGTCGCGTACTCGTAGCGCAGGCCGGCGTTGACCGTCAGCTGGTCGTTGACGCGGATGTCGTCCTGCACGTAGGTGAAGTGCAGGTCCTGCTGCATGTTCGCGACGAGGAATGTGCTGAGGGCGTACTGCGACCGCAGGCCGAGCATGAAGTCTCCGAGGTTGTACAGGTTGCTGGCGGCCGCGCCCGTCGGCCGCGTGAACTGGCCGGTGTAGCTGTCGAGGCCGTAGAGCGGGTTGACGTCCTGCACTTCGACGTTGATGTGCTGATACTCGTAACCCGCCTTCAGCGACTGGCGTCCCATCAGCCACGAGTAGTTGACCTTGGGGTTGAACACCGTCGGGAACTGCCACTGCGGGTTGGTCGCCTGACGGCCGAGCGCGGAATAGCCGCTAATCGCCTGCGACGGCAGGCCGCCCGCGATGCGCGCGTCCGTCGGCAGACCGGAGATACCAAAGGAGTCCGAGGCGCCGAGCGCTGGCGGGTTCTTGCCGCCTTCCGTGTTCGACCAGCCGAAGCGGACCTCGAGCAGCGACTTCTCGCTCGCGATGTACGTCGTCCCCAACACGAGCTGCTTGTTGCGTGTGTAGATGTTGCCGTTGCCGCCGCCGCCCGAGGGCAGCGGAATCGCCGGCTGATCATTGGTGCTCAGGTCGCGCCAGCCGTAGCGGCCGAACAGGGACAGCGTGGGGCTGACCTGGACGTCAACCTTGCCGCCGGCCTTGTCGGTCGCGTTGGTGAAGAGCTGCGAGATCGAGTAGTTGTTGGCGGCGCCGCCGACGTTGGGCGCCGGCAGGCCGCCGAGCACCTTACGGGCAAACGCGGTCATTGGAATCTGGGCGCCGGCCGGATACGTCACGCCGGTCCGCGGGTCGCGCACGTCGACGCTCAGGATGCCGGAATTCTGCCCGCTGGTCGGCAGCGTCGAGAAGGCGGTCGCCTGACGATCCTGGCGGAAGCCCTCGAAGTCGCCGAAGAAGAATGCTTTGTTCTTGACGATCGGCCCGCCAAGGGTGGCGCCGTACTGATTGCGGCGCAGCGGCGGTTTCGATCCGTCGGCTGGCTTGAAGTAGGTCTCCGCATTCAGCTTGGTGTCGCGGAAGAACTCCCACGCGTCGCCGTGGATCGTGTTGGTGCCGCTGCGATAGGCGACGTTGACCGTCGCGCCCGCGGCGCGCCCGTACTCGGCGCTCTGGTTGTTGGTGACGACGCGGAACTCGCTGACCGCGTCGGGCGGCGGCTGCATCACCTGGTTGGAGAAGCCCTGGTTGCTGGTGCCGAGCGCGTTGTTGTCCACGCCGTCGATCAGGAAGTTGTTGAAGGTGCTGCGCAGGCCGTTGACGTTGAACGACCCTTCGCGAACGGTTGAGGCGCTGCCGGTGCCGAGCGCCGACACCCGGACACCCGTGGTCAGCAGGGCCAGGGCCGAATAGTCCCGCCCGTTCAACGGCAGTGCGACCGCCTGCTCGTGAGTGATGACCTGGCCGCGCTGGGATGAATC
>JAYVMG010000017.1:0-2081 GCA_043759095.1 Acidobacteriota bacterium
CAGCGTGCACGGCTCGACGCGATCATCTACGGCATGATCGCCGACCGCCGGGCCAGCGGCCGCGATCACGGCGACCTCCTCTCGATGTTGCTCTCGGCGCAGGACGAAGAGGATGGCGGCGGGATGACGGACGTGCAGGTGCGAGACGAGGCGATGACCATCTTCCTCGCCGGTCACGAGACGACGGCGAACGCGCTGACGTGGCTGTGGTATCTCGTCAGCGGCGCGCCCGACGTGGAAACAGCGCTGCACGCCGAGGTCGACACCGCGCTGCGCGGCCGGCTGCCGACGATGGGGGATCTGGGATCGCTGCCTTACGTCGAACGCGTGGTGACGGAAGCGATGCGGCTGTATCCGCCGGCGTGGCTGCTTGGACGCCGCGCGATCGCGGAGTACCCGATCGGCCCGCACGTCGCCCCGGCGCGATCCATTCTGCTGATGAGTCCGTATCTGATCCAGCGCGATACGCGGTACTACGCAGATCCTGACACGTTCAATCCCGATCGCTGGACGCCGGAGTTCCGCGCGGGGTTGCCGAAGTTCGCCTATTTCCCGTTTGGCGGCGGACCACGCCAGTGCATCGGCGAGTCGTTCGCCTGGATGGAACTGATCCTGCTCGTCGCCACGATTGCGCAGCGGTGGCGGCTGCGTCTGGCGCCCGGACATCCGGTCGTGCCGCAGCCGCTCATCACGCTGCGCGCGAAGCACGGCATGCGCATGACCGTGGAACAGCGGTGACGCCGCGAATCCGCCGTGTGCTCGAGACGGCGCTCGACTGCGATGATCTGCGGCGAACGGCGGCGTTTTACCACGCGCTCTTCGGTGGGACGCCGATGCTCAATACGGAACGCCTCGTCGCGATCGATGCGGGTGAGGGCACCGTGTTGCTGTTGTTTCAGAAGGGCGCGGCCACGCCGCTCGAGACGCCGGGCGGTCTGATTCCCGGTCACACATCGGGCGGGCCCGGCCACGTGGCGTTCGCCATCGACGCAGCCGACGCGCCGATGTGGGATGCGCGTCTCACCGAACTCGGCGTCATCGTCGAGAGCCGCGTCACCTGGGACCTGGGCGGTCTCAGCATCTACTTCCGCGATCCAGACAATCGGTCGATCGAACTCGCCACACCCGGCGTGTGGCCCGCCTACTAGCCCTGGGCTAGGCGTGCGCCGCTGCGGCTCACCCGGTAGAATCGCCCCATGTTTGAGCTGACACATCGCGGACGCGTCGCGATCCTGCGCATGACGCACGGCAAGGCCAACGCCATGGACCTCGAGTTCTGCGAGGCGCTCGGCGCGCAGATCCTGGCGTGCGCTCAGTCGAGTGCAGGTGCGCTCGTGATCACGGGGCAGGGCAGGATGTTCTCGGCCGGCGTCGATTTGCCGCGCCTGGTGGCTGGCGGCGCCGCGTACGTCCGCGCGTTCCTGCCGGCGATGAACCAGGCGTTCGAAACGCTTTTCGCATTCCCGAAGCCGTTGATCGTGGCGATCAACGGCCATGCGATCGCCGGTGGCTGCGTGATGGCCGGCTGCGCCGACTACAGGATCATGGCGAGTGAGCCCGGGCGCATCGGCATCCCGGAGTTGCTCGTCGGCGTGCCGTTTCCGGTCGTGCCACTCGAGATCATGCGCTTCGCCGCTCCCCCGCAGCACCTGCAGACGATGATCTACCGCGGGCTGACGTACACGGCGGCCGAGGCGCTGCAGCGCGGGATCGTCGATGCGGTAGTCGATCCGGATCGGGTGCTGGACGAAGCGGTCGCGGTGGCGGACAGTCTGGCGGCGGTGCCGTTCGATGCCTTCCACCTCACGAAGCGTCAACTGCGCGAGCCGTCGCTGCAGCGGATGCGCGAGGGAGCCGGCACGGATGCGATGGCGATGGAGGCGTGGGCGGGCGAGCCGATCCTGGCCGCGATCCGCGACTACGTCGCACGCACCCTGAAACGATAACGTCCACGACGATCAACGCGGAGCCCGCAGCGCTCGTAGAAAAACAGGACGGGCGCAATCACGCGCAAGAATCCATCTTGCACTGGACAACCATCATGGCCGCGGGCGGCCGCGGCGTCGTCGGCCGCACCGCAC
>JAYVMG010000018.1:0-5552 GCA_043759095.1 Acidobacteriota bacterium
GACACAGAGGGCACAGGGCTTAAGGCTGAGGGCTTACCGACAGGGGCTGGGGGCTTGAGGCTGGGGGCGATAGGAACAACCGTGGCGCACGACTTGGAAGTGGCGCACGACTCAAAAGTGGCGCACGACTTTAGTCGTGCGGCGATCCTGGTCGACCCCAACACTCTCGACGCAGGCGGCGCCACCGCCATCACCGTCTTCGAACCCGACAGCACCGGCGACCGCATCGTCTACGGTCTGTCGCGGCACGGCAGTGATGCACAGGAGCTGCTGATCCACGACGTCACGAACGGCGCGGCGCTGGTCGATCGACTGGAGTGGGTGAAATTCGCCTCCATCGCCTGGCGGGGTGATGGTTTCTTCTACACGCGATACCCGCAGCCGGGCACGGTCCCACCCGAGCACGAACAGTATTTCTGCCAGGTCTGGTTTCACCGCGTCGGCGATCCGCAACTGGCCGACCGGTTGATTCATCACCGCCCGGATGCGCCCGAAGTGGTATTCGACGTCCATGTGACGTCGGACGATCAGCATCTCGTGATCGCAAGTTACGAAGGCGCCAGCGATCACGCCGAGGTCCACGTGATCTCTCTGGCAAACCGCGCGCCTGGCGTTGCGCCGTTACCGCTCGTCACGGGCTTCACTGCCGGCTGGCACTTCATCGACGGCCGAGACGGTCAGCTGTATTTCCGCACCGACGAGGGCGCGCCATTCGGACGGATCGTGCGCTTCGATCTGCATGGCACGACTGAAGTCGTGCCCCACAACAAGCCTGTCATGCCCCACACCCGCACGGGCACGACTGAAGTCTTGCCCCACAACGACAGCCACACAGTGGTCGCCGAATCGAGCGACACGATCGTCGATGCGGCGGTTGCGGACGGACGCCTGCTGGTCAGCTCGCTACGCCACGCCAGCAGCCGGCTGACCAGTTGGTCGCTGGACGAAGGCGATGCACGCGAGATCGCGCTTCCCGGCATCGGCGCCATCACCGGGATCGGCGCACAGTGGACCGGCGCGCAATCCTTCGCGACGTTCACTTCGTTCACGATGCCGCCGACGATCATGGTGTGCGAGGGCGACACGCTCGCGCCGATCCGCGAGACGTCGCTGCCCTTCGATCCGCAGAACTACGTCACCGAACAGGTGTCGTATCCGTCGAAGGACGGCACGCCGATTTCGATGTTTCTGGTGAGCAAGAGTGCAGCCAATCGCAGCTCTGAAGAGCTGCGCCACAACAGCGGGGAGGACGTGGACAGTCGTGGCGCAAGTCTTGAGGCTTGCGGTTCCGTTCTGCTCACCGGCTATGGCGGATTCAACATCAGCCTGACGCCGTCGTTCGATCCGTCGGATTTTCTCTGGCTCGACGCGGGCGGTGTGATTGCGGTGGCCAACCTGCGCGGCGGCGGCGAGTACGGCGACGCCTGGCACCGTGCAGGTATGCGCGACAGGAAGCAGAACGTCTTCGACGATTTCATCGCCGCGGCGGAATGGCTGGAAGCCACAGGCCGCGCCGCACACGGGCGCGTCGCGATTGAAGGCGGTAGCAACGGCGGCCTGCTGGTCGGCGCGTGTCTGACCCAGCGCCCGGATCTCTTCGGCGCCGCCATTTGCCGCGTGCCCGTTGCGGACATGCTGCGCTATCACCTGTTTACCGTCGGACGTTTCTGGATTCCTGAATACGGCTGTGCGGATGAAGCTGCCGACTTCCCGTTCCTGCTGAAGTACTCGCCGTATCACAACGTCGTGGACGGCACAGCGTATCCGCCGACGCTCGTCATGACCGCAGACACCGACGATCGCGTATCGCCTGGCATGGCGAAGAAGTTTGCCGCGCGTCTGCAGGAAGGGATCGAGGACGTCAGCGGTGGCCCGATCCTCCTGCGTGTCGAGACGCGCGCGGGCCATGGGGCGGGGAAACCGATAGAAAAGCAGATCGACGAGCAAGCTGATTTGTACGCATTTCTGTTTCACTACATGACACGAACGTCAGTGAGTGGACATACGCGACGCTAAGCTGTCACACACGCGTGGAAACACGCGATTCGTTGAGATATTCTTCAGGTCCTGATGATTTGGTTCTTCGATCGGGACGGCGAACAGCTCCGCTACGAAATCAGCCACGACCGTTCTGTCGGGCGCTATCGGGTCATCATCACGCACCCCGACGGCAGCGAAGCCGTGGAAGAAGTCGACGAGCCCACCGAACTTATCGAGCGATCCGTGGAGCTGATGAACTCGCTCCGCAGCGACGGCTGGCGCGTCGCGTAGAGCGCCGCTTCCGCTGCGTCACGGCGCGCCCGCCTCGCCTCATTTCGCCGCCAACAAGTGATCGAACCATAAACTCGCCAGCTTCTCCTGCACCGTGTTCTGGCGAAGCCGCGCGGCGAGGTTTGGAAAGTCCACGCGATCCATTTCCTGATCCTGATTGAAGCAGGAAAAGATGATCGTCTCCTTGCCGGTCTGCGGATCGACGTGCTTCTGCAGGCACTGCGCGCACACCTCTTTCATCATGCACTGCATCGGCGAGTTGATGCTGGCGATGCCCACGTGTCCCGGCTTCAGGTGCGGCTCCAGCACGCCGTGACGCGCCGCCTTCACCGCCGCCATCATGCGATCGGATCCGATCGCGATGATCCGATCCACGGTGTCCAGCGGAACGAGGACTTCGCCGAGTTCACCCTTCTGATACGCGAGCATGGCCTGGACGATGTTGCCGCGGAAGTGCGCGTCCTGCGGCCGCTGCGGCTCGATCGACGCGCCGATATCCGTGCTCCAGATCACCTGATCGGTCGCCGCTTCGATATCTTCCCGCTTGAACAGGTCTTCGCCTTTCTTGTAGCCGGCGAAGTAGATGACGCGGTTGCCGTGGTCGCGCATGGCCTTCGCGATCGAAAACAGCACGGCATTTCCGAGCCCCCCGCCGAGCAGCAGCACGTTCTGGCCGTCTGGAATCTCGGTCGGCGCACCGGTCGGACCCATCACCACCACCGGCTCGCCCACTTCGAGGTGCGCCACGAGCCGGCTCGAGACGCCCAGCTCCAGCACAATCATCGACAGCAGCCCGCGTTCCTTGTCCACCCACGCGCCGGTCAGCGCGATGCCTTCCATCAGCAGCGGCACATCGTCCACGCGTCGCGCTATCGACTCGAAATTCTGCAGGCGGTAAAACTGCCCGGGATGAAAATGCCGCGCGGCGGCCGGCGCCTTGACGATCACCTCGACGATCGTCGGCGTCAGGCGCACGACCTCGACGACGCGCGCAATCAGATCGGCGTCGAGCCGAGCCACGAGCCGGGACCACGCGGCGTCGCGTGCGGCCTGCCCGGCCGGGTCGAGCGTCGCCATTTCACGGGCAAACAGCCGCGTCACATGGGGGAAACCATCCTTCGCCGACGCCATCGCCTTCACCACGTTGCCGGCATAGCGCGGATGGCTGTCGCCGTAGTAGCTGACGAACTTCCCGCTTGCTTCGTACGAGGTGAAGAATCCAGCGGCGTCCGGCGCGAGCTGAAAACTCCCGTCCTTCTCGACGACGTTGTGCGGCTGAAAGAATTTCTTCTTCGCGTCGAGCTTGAATGTGCCCTCGGCTTCGTTCTCGCAGGTGATGTTCGGCGACGTGCCAGCCGCGACCAGACAGGTACGCGCCGGCAGCGTGATTTCGCCGTTCTGACGTTCGAAGATCATCGCTGACAGCGCGCCTCGAGCGTCGGGAACCGCCTCGGTGGGGCTCAGATTCTCCGCAAAGACGATCCCTTCTTCGAGCGCCTTGACCACTTCTTCGTGATTCAGCCGGTAGGCCGGTGAATCGACCATGCGCTTGCGGTAGGCGAGCGTGACGCCGCCCCACGCGCGCATGAGCGGAACGAAGTTGGGCGCCTCGCCGGCTTGAGCTGCGCGCGCTCGTTCGGCCCGCACCGCGCGCCCGTGGACGAGGTACTCGTCGAGCAGTTCGAGCTCCTCCGGGTCGTACGACGCGCGCACGCGCGCCTCGCCGAGTTCGGCGGCGAGCGTCTCGTAGCGCCTGACGGTCTTCTCGACCTGAACTGGGTAGTAGGCCATCAACTCGGTGGCGGTATCGATCGCCGTCAGCCCGCCGCCGATGACGATCGCCGGCAGCCGCGCCTGCAGGTTCGGCAGCGCGTCGCGCTTGAACGCGCCGGTCAGCTGCAACGCCATCAGGAAATCGCTGGCCTTCCTGATCCCGCGGATCAGGTTGTTCTTGATGTCGATGATCGTCGGCTTGCCTGCGCCCACCGCGATCGCAACGTGATCGAACCCGTACGTCCACGCATCCTCGATCGGCAGGGCGCCGCCGAACCTGATGCCGCCGTACATCCGGATGCCGCGGCGGCGCGCCAGCGTCAGATGCAGCAGGGTCAGGAAATTCTTATCCCAGCGCACGGTGATGCCGTACTCGGACACGCCGCCAAACCCTTCGAGTACGCGATCGTCGAGCTCGCGGTAGATCTCGCTCCACTCGCGGATGGGCCGCGGCGCCCGCGTCTCCGTGCCGGTGATGTCTTCGGGCAGCGGCTCGATCTTCAAGCCGTCGATGCCCACCACGCCGAACCCTTCGTTCACCAGATAGTGCGCGAGGGTGTACCCGGCCGGACCGAGTCCCACAACGAGAACGTTCTTGCCGTTGTGCGGGAGCGCGTACGGCCGCCGCACATTGAGCGGATTCCAGCGCGTCAGCAGACCGTAGATCTCGACGCCGAACGGCAGGCCGAGGACGTCGGTCAGCACACCGGTCTCGATCTGTGGAATATTGACCGGCTCCTGCTTCTGATAGATGCACGACTTCATGCAGTCGTTGCAGATGCGGTGGCCGGTGCCTGGGCACATCGGGTTGTCGACAATGACGAGCGCGAGCGCGCCCAGGGGATCACCCGCCTTACGCAGCGTGTGCATCTCCGAGATTTTCTCGTCGAGCGGGCAACCGTCCAGCACGATACCGAGCGGGTTCACCACCACTTTGTGATCTTTGTCGTGCAGCCCTTTCGAACACGAGTCCTTGTCACGCTCGTGGCATAGCACACAGTAGTGAATCTCGCTGAGGACCTCGCGGGGCTGCATGCGGCGATCGGTCAGCTTGAAGCCGTCACGGCCGCGGAGCTTCCAGTCGGGGCCGATCAGTGCCTCGGGGAGCGCCGGCTCGGGCTGCTCGACGTCCACGAGGTGAAACGGGTCGACGTTTTCCGGGAAGCGGAAGATCACCCAGTCGCGGTACGCGCGATCGTGGACACGCGCGCCGCACCACCGCTTCATCGCCTCGATCTGCGCCTTCTGCTCAGACTTGAGACTTTCGACTTCAGACTTTTCACGATTCAGCAACGCGCAGCCGGCTCTGGCGATCGCCAGCTCTCGGTCTCCATTCGACGCGCCGGCAATCAGCGCTTCGACGATTGCATCGTCTTCAGCGGTGGCGGCGACGTGGGCGCCGTTCTTCAGCAGCGGAAGCGCGCGGCGGCGGACGAAGTCCACCTTGAAGCGGAAGAGGTCGTCCTGCGCTTTGGTGGACTCGGCGATCGCGGATGCCGGCGTGTCCA
>JAYVMG010000019.1:0-14372 GCA_043759095.1 Acidobacteriota bacterium
GTTGTTTCGCGCTGAGGCCCACATCAGGGCGTTCTGTCCCTGCGAGTACTCGGCGCGACTCAGATCGGCCCCGTGCGCGAGGAGCGACTTCACGGCATCCACTCGGCCCGAACGTGCACACGTCATGAGCGCCGTTTCGCCGGTGTTCTTGGCGATATTGGCGTTCGCGCCCGCGTTCAACAGGGCATCGACCATCGGCGTGCTGCCGTTCAGACAGGCGAGGCTGAGCGGCGCCACGCCGAGATCCGTCTGCGCGTTCACGTTCGCGCCAGCCTTAATCAAGGTCCCGGCGAGGTCCAGATCGTTCCACTGCGCGGTCCAGTGCAGAGGCGTCGTGCCGTCTGCGCGCGCCACCTTGACGTCCGCATGGGCGCGAAGCAGCGCGCCGATCGCCGCCGTGTCGCGGCTCTTGACCGCGTCCACGAGCCGATAGTCGCGATCAGCCGCCGACATCGGTGTCACAAGAGTCAACAGCCCCATTGCCCCGATGATGAGTGCGCTCTGCCCATGAATCGACATCCGCTTCGCTCCTGTATGGATCGTGAACCCCAGGTGAGATTGCCTTACAGCCCCGCGCTTGATCGTAGAAAATCCGATCGGCGGGCGCAATGACTCAATTGTTTGGAATTGTCTAGGGGAACTGCGGGAGAACGACGCGGCTTCTGACAGGGCTTCCAACCAGGTACAGCGCCTGATGGGCTCGTAAAATCGCCCTCAACTCGCCTGATGGACTCAATTCGAGGGCCTCGGCAACGGTGGCCACCGCCTGGTCGAATCTGCCCGCGCTGGCATAGGCTGCCGCGACAATTCCCAGCACGCGCGGGTCCCGCCTTTGTGTGTAGCCGGCCGCCGCCTCGCTCAATTCGACGGCCGCCCGGGGATCGCGCACGAGATCGACGGGAGCCGTTGCCAGAAGCCACGCACAATCCGCGAGTATCTCCGGCGCCTCGGGTCGAAGTCGAATCGCGTCGCGAAAGTGTCGGACGGCCTCGACGTACTCGGCGCGCGCCTGCTGCGTCAGCGCCAGGTTGTAGTGGAATTCTGGCACGCTGGGGTCGATGGCGATCGCCGCACGAAGGTGGCCCAGCGCATCGTCGAATTGCGCTCGGCGCATCAACAGCGTCGCCATGCCGTTGTGGGGGCGCGCGTAAGCCGGTTCGAGACGCAGAGCTGCTTGATACTGCGACAGGGCTTCGTCCCCCCTGGCCTCGGCGGCGAGCGCGTTTCCAAGATTGTTGCGCGCTGGGGCCGAATCCGGCTTCAACCGAACGGCAGCCTGCAGCGGGGTTACTGCTTCCGCTGTGCGCCCTGCAAGCATGAGGGCCGTCCCCAGGTTGAACTGGGCCGACGCAGACTGCGGATTCACACGAACCGATCGTTCGAAGTGAACAATCGCCGCGCCTGGCTGACCGACCTCGAGGTACAGCGATGCGATGTCGTCGTTGAGAATGGGATCGTCCGGATCGTGTTCGAGGAGGCTGCAATAGCCGGCGATTTCTTCCGCCGCGGCTTTCGGTCTGAAGTCGCGGGCCAGGACCACCCGGTCCGCATCGTCCCGCGTCAGGACCTGGACCCATAAATCACCCATTTCGTCGCTGGTCGCCGGACCCCACCTGACCCGACTCGGAGGATGATTGGGATTGCGGGGATTTGCATCCGAATTGTCATACGTGAACTCCATGACGATCGAAGAGCCTTCGGGCAAGGCGACGGGAGCGATGAAGCGGTACGTGGTCTGCCACTTGAAGTCCCATTGGCGGATGTACAGCAGGCGCTTTGTCGTGCCGTCAGGGAATTTCGCGAGGGCGCTCATCTCGCGAGCGAGATAGTGCGCATGCGGCTTGAGCGCGAGGACGTGAACGTCAACCGGCATGACGAACGTGTCGCGAATACGGTAATTCGTGTCGCCGGGCGCGATATCGAGGGCCTGGCGGCCGAGTCGCATCAGAAAAGGGGTGCGGCCTGGCGGGTCGTCAGTCAAATAGAACCCTACTGACGGTTGAATCGTCTCAGGCTTGCCGCTCGGCCTCAAATGCAGCTGAAGAACGAGATCGGTGCCGGGGTCCACGCGCCACGCCATCCCCTTGGGGAGGAGCGGATCCGGCCGGCCAGGCGCGTAACCCAGGAAATGGCCATCGGGGTACATCGCCGTTCGAGCCAGCGGTCCGTCATAACCGGGCGCCGGATCCCGCTCGTCGAGATCCCTCGAGCGCGAGGTCTTATCAAGCAGGATATTCGCGTGGTGAACAACGCCCGACACGCCCGGATGGAATTCGATCCCGCGGACGTTCTGTCGGCGATCGATCGGCAAGTGAACGACGAACGTCCGGTATTCATCAACGCCTTCGGCGCGCAGCGTGTAGGGCTGTGACGTGGTCACGATCAAGTCGGGTCGTCCCAGCTGCCATCCTTTGGGCCAGTGCGGGAGCTCGGGAAGGTCGGCCTCATCTCCTTCCGGCATTCCAGCGTCGATCCATCGTTGAACGGCCGCGATGTCAGTGGTTGAGAGCTTCCCGAGCCCATCGAATTCGCCGAAATCGCTGTCGGCGGTTCCCGGGGGCATGAGACCGCTCGCCGTCACGGCGGCAATGAGGGTCGCTCGTCGCCGGACGGCGGCGTAAGTCAACAAGGTGAACGGTGCGTCGCCGCCCGGACGATGGCAGATTCCGCAATGCCCGAAAATAATCGGCGCAACGTTCTTGTTGAAGGTTACCTGGGGCCGTTGTTTGTCGACGGTTGGAGAGGCTTTCTGGTAGGCGTATGCGCCGACGAGGCTGCCACACAGCATCACAGCGACGGCGCCCGGCAGGGCTCGCGACAAGAAACGCCCGGCAGCGTATGATCTCACCGTGCCAGTCTCTTCCTGAGCTTACAGTGTTCCTCGACGATTTTTGAAGACTCGCCAGCCTTCACAACGATTGACTGAGTCGCGCCGCACGGCCACGTAATCTCGGCCGTGATCGGTCCCCCGGACCTGGAAACGCCAAACAGCAGGCGGCGGTCGCTTTCCGAGAGATAACTTCCAGCCGTCGGAACATAGCGTGTCTGGATCTCACCGTCGGCCTTGAGCTTGACGCGGGCGCCGATGGCGTCGCGGTTACAGCCTTTGCCTTGAAGCTCGATCCTGACCCACTGATTCGTCCGAGGCGTGTCGTTCCGAAGCACCACAGCCGGTTCATCGTTGTTGACGATGAACACGTCCCAATCCCCATCATTGTCGAAGTCGCCGAAGGCGGCGCCGCGACCGGCGTGTTTCTCCATGAAGTACGGTCCCGAATCGGAAGATACGTCCGTGAAGTGACCCGACAGCCCATCGTTCTGGAAGATCTGTGCTTGCTGTGGGTACCCTTCTCGGCCGGGAATCAGTGGGACCGGCCCACTGCGTCGCGCGGCGTTCCGAGTGAAAAGCGGGAGACGTGGCGGTGTGCCATTGCCAAGGTTGTCGTCGACGTGCCCGTTCAACACGAACAAGTCAAGGCGCCCGTCCAGATCAAGATCGACAAAGCGGCAGGCCCATTTCAGAAACCGCTGCGTGTATCCGGCAATTCCGGACGCGAAGCTTTGATCGCTGAACGTCCCGTTCCCGTTGTTCCGGTATAGCGAGCTTGGTTCATTCTCGTAATTCGTGACAAACAAGTCGATGTGGCCGTCGTTGTCGTAATCGGCCGCATCCACGCCCATTCCAGCGAATGGCTTTCCGAAAGATCCCAGCGCGACGCCCGCCGTCAACGCTTGCTCGCGGAACGTTCCATTGCCCGCATTGACAAAGAGCAGGTTCGGGGTCATGTCGGACGCCACGAACACGTCCGGGCGCCCGTCCTCGTTGAAGTCTGCGATGCCGACACCAAGCCCGTGAGCCACGCCGCGGCCGATACCGGCCCGCTCGGTCACGTCCGCGAACGTGCCGTCGTGGTTGTTGTGGTAGAGCCGACTCGTCGTCCCGCGGTAAGCTGCCGGCCCGCAGTACGCCAGTTTCAGTGTGGTGTCGGACGGAAGAGGAGCAGTCCTGAGTTGCGCGTGGAGGACAGGGGCTGCGACGCTGCCGGCATCAATGCATCGGAGATCGCGCTCCAGAGAGTAGTCGGTGTAACGCGCAACGAACAGGTCAAGCCAGCCGTCGTTGTCGTAGTCGAAAAACGCCGCACCCGTCGACATCGGCGGCGCCGACACATGCGCCGCCGACGTCACATCCACGAAATGGCCGTGACGGTTGTTCCGGTACAGCGTGTTCCCGTTCAGATTCGTGATGAACAGATCCGGGTATCCATCGTTGTCGTAGTCGGCGCTTGCGACACCAAGGCCATAGCGCCCATCACTGAGGCCCGCCTGGCGCGTCACGTCCGTGAACGTCCCATCGCCGTTGTTCCTGTACAACGCATTTCCCGAGGGACGCGCTTTGTCGTACCCGGGCAGTGGAGCACCCTGTACGAAGAACAGATCGAGGAACCCGTCGCGATCGTAATCGAGGAGTGCCACGCCGGCCCCAAACTGCTCGGGGTAGTAGTGGCGGCCGCTGCCTCCCTTGACGTGACGAAACGTCACGCCGGCGGCACTGGTGACATCAGTAAACTTGATTGGAAGAGAGGAGGCTCGGGAAGGCTGCTGGACGGCAAGCAGCCAGATGGCGACCGCGCACACGATACCACTGACCCGAAGAGGCACTATCGATCATCCTTCAACTGGCAGCCGCGCCTCTAAGCGGCGACATCAGCGCGCACGCGTCCCGGATCGCAGACGTCGCCGCAGACTTAGCGGACCCTTCACGACGATGTTGAATGTGTCGATGCTGTTCAGCGAGTGACGGTGAACGTAATGTCCTGGAGGATGAAGAGCCCTCCATCGTGCGCCAGACAACGGAGGACGTAGGTGCCAGGCTCCGCGAACGTCACGCGCGCTGTCCACTTGTTGTCGGCGGGCAACGCCGGCGGTTCCCACCCTTCTGAATAGGGCGAATTCCGGCCATCCCGGTAGTCTTCCCAGGCTTCGATCTGCTCGGGGTCGAATTTGACCTTGGCAGCCGGTCCTCGATACACCAACCACGATACGCGAAGACCGCTCGCGCTATCCGGGCAGCAGCGCGTGCCGATCTGCTGCTGAGTCATAGCTTCGCCACCTTCACTCGCCGCGGGCGCCGGACTGGCGCCGACGGCAGTCGTCGAACTCCGCCGCCGTCCGGACGTCAACCTAATGACACGCCGCTTCGGAATTCCGTCGTCCACCGAATTTGCCGAGAGCACCACCGGTTGTCCGACCTTGACGCTTCGGCTCTTTTCGCCCGCGACCTCGAGCGTTGGCGGTTGGTTGCCTTCGAGGTGATTCCCACCTCCGCCGCTCCCGCCCGCCCCCGAGTTGTTCATGATGACAATGTCATCCATGCCGTAGTCGGGCTTGAGCGATCCGTACGCTCGTTCCGTTTTCCCGTGCGTGTTGATCGTCCAGATCAGTTCCTTGGTTCCGAAATCTTTCGGCACGCGAATGTGGAACATGAACCGGCTGCGCCGCGGGTAAAAGTGCGTCGGCTGGCCCTGATCTGCCGGACCTGGTTCGAAGCTGTTTTCAGGGCCCACCAGCACGTCGAGCTCTTCCACGACGTTCCGGTTGAAATACCCGAACACCATGTCGAACGAACCGTCCGGATTCGGCAGCCACCCCTCGTAGACAGGGACCACGTTCTGTCCCGACGGGAACACCCCCTGAGCGCTCGCCCCACCTTGCCAGGCCGCGAAGGCTGCCACGAAGGCCAGCACCAGCGTACTCACTGTGGTCGCGCGCGCCATTTGTCTGTCTCGGAATCGCATGGCTTCGTGTCCTCGTACCAGTTCCAGTTACTGAGGGTTGTTGCCGGCCGTCGCCGTCACCGGCTTCACCGACCCGCAGAGCGGGCACCCGATGAGGGTTTGTCCCTCGCTCAAATGCAATTTCGCGCGGCGAGCAAGCATCGCCTGCTTGAATTCCGAATCCGACAGCAGAACGACTTCCCCGAGATTATTCATCATGTTGTCGATCGACCGATGACCCAGCCCCGACCAGTTTCGAGGATCCGCGACGTTCCTGTTGCTTGGCGTGTTGTCGAAGTAGCCTGTAATGCGCAGGATCGTGCCCTTCGGGAGGAGCGGAGTCGCGTCGTCCTCATAGGTGTAGACGCGAACCCAACTATGGTCATAGCCGACGCAGTTGAGGGTCTCCACCATCATACCGGCGCCGCTGATCGCATCGAGGCACATCCGCACCCCGGCGGCATGCATGTGGGGCTCGAACCCGATGATCTTGGCATTCTCCGGCAGCACGGTGAACGCCTCGAAATGCTGGTTCGCCTGCATCCCTTCGATATCCAGATTCATACTGTTCCCGAAGAGGCCGAGGCGGACCACCTTCTTCTTCGGTTGGTAGTCCTTCGGATACAGCCTGAAACCCATCTCGATGTACGACTTCGTGTCCTTGCCATTCGAGTGGAGGTGCGAGGACCTGAGCTCCATCTTGGTGCCGGCCTTCAGTAAGCGGGGCGCTTCGGGATCGAACACGTCCCCATTCCGCCCGACCTCATGACATGGAAAGTTCTCGATGAACGCCGGATCCTGCTCAGGACTATCGCCCGCCCCCCAGCACAGGTGATGGAAGATGAACCGAGAGCCCACGGTCTTTCGGCCGTCGCTGTTCGGCACCGATTGGGTGACTTCCTTGTATTCGACGGACTTGACATATCGGTCTTCCGTCAGACCCGAGGGCACTTCGCCAATCGGCCCCCACCAGTCCGGTGAGCTGGCCTTCAGGGTGACCGTGGGAGTCTTCACGAGCAAATCAGGCTGCCCGAGTTTCCACGTCTCTGCATCAGCGAACGTCAAGGGCGCGGGCATATCCGCCGGATTTCCCATCGGCGCTCCGCTGTCGGTCCACTTCGCGATCTTCTGAATCTCTTCGTCGCTCAGCGAGAAGTCGTTCTTGAATCGCTGAATGCCGATGTTCTTCTCGACGAACCACGGCGGCATGGACCCCGGCTTGCCGCGCAATCCGGTCTTGAGCTTCATCGAACGCGCAAAAGGACGCACTTCTTCGTAGGTCGTCAGCGACATCGGGCCCACTCCGTCGCTGTGGTGGCAACCCTGACAGCTGCGCTGCAAGATCGGCGCGATGTCCTTCGTGAACGTCACGGGCTCGTTGCCGGGCGCGGCTCCCCCGGGAGCTTGGCCCGCCGACACTGGCAGCACAAAGAGGGCGGCGATCGCCACTCCCGCGAGCAAACCTAGTGACGCCGCAAATCTTCCACGTGGGTTCCACGGCATGATCACGTCTCCATGTTCCGTTGTTAATCCGACGACGCCATTCCTACCGTCGAGCGTGCGGCAAAAACGCGAGGATCGCATCACGTCGTCTCTCAAGAGTCAGGTGGGGAATTGTCCCACGGCGGAGTCTCCTGACGAAAGAGTCAATTGTTTTCTATTGTTTCCTTGGCAAATTTCCGAGAAGCCCGGCTCCGGGAACCTCAACGCGGTATTGTCATCAATTGTTGTGGTTGGCCAATTGGGGTTGACAAGGACTGCCGCGTCGCACGTAATTTACCGCCATGTACAGCCTCAACATCTGCGTGATTGGCAGCTTTGCTGTCTGGGCGCTGGTTGCCGTCGGCCCGCAGGCCGCCCAGCTCCACGTCGGCGAATACAACCTCGCCGACATCCAGCGCGGCGCACAGCTGTTCAGCACCCGCTGCACCACCTGCCACGGCGACGCCGGCGATCAGGTGCCCGGCGTGAGCCTACTGAGCGGACGCTTGCGCCGCGTTTCATCCGACGACGAGTTGGCCGCACTGATCAAGAGTGGCATCCCCGGAACGGCCATGCCACAGGGAAACTATAACGCGACCGAGCTGACCGGCTTGGTCGCGTATTTGCGGTCGGCGCCGGCCGGACGCACGACGACGGGGGCGGCCACGATGCCAGTCGGCGATGTCCAGAATGGCGGCACGATCTTCTTCGGCAAGGGCGAGTGCGCCACCTGCCATCGCGTCGGCGGCGTCGGAGGCTTTCGAGGCCCGAATCTGTCGACTATCGCAGGAAGCAGATCCCTCGATTCGCTGCGCCAGTCCCTGCTGTCACCTTCAGCCGAGATCATTCCGCTGAACCAGGAGATCCGCGCCGTCACGCGTGCCGGGCGAACCGTCACCGGCCGCCGGATGAACGAGGATACGTCCTCGATTCAGCTGATCGATCCCGAGGGCCATCTGATCTCGCTGATCAAGTCAGCACTGAAGGAGCTCACGCCCTTGCAGACGTCTGCGATGCCGTCGTATCAGGATCGCTTGACGGCTGACGAGTTCAAGAACATCCTCGCGTACCTGTGGTCGTTGAAACCGGTCAACTGAGAGCGATTATCAAAATGCGACACCATCCGATACCTGCGCGTCTGTCGATCCTGGCCCTGGTTCTGTCCGTGTTCTCGCTCCCGGTTGGAGCGCAGGTCACACCCGAGCGCCTGCTGAACCCGGACAAGGAGCCTCACAACTGGCTCACGTATTCAGGCTCTTACTTGAGCCAACGGTACAGTCAGCTGAAGAAGATCGACACGTCCAACGCGAAACAGCTGGAGTTGAAGTGGGTCTTCCAGGCCCAGTCGCTGCAAAGCTTCGAAGCCTCGCCTCTCGTCGTCGATGGCGTGATGTATCTGACACAGGCGCCAAACGACGTCGTGGCGCTCGACGCCAAGACGGGTCGCGTGTTCTGGATCTATCCCTATAAGCCGCTTGCGACGGCGCGTCCCTGCTGCGGCCAGGTCAATCGCGGCTTGGCAATGCTCGGCCACACGCTCTTCATGGCGACCATCGATTCGCAATTGATCGCCATCGACTCGCGAGACGGCAACCCACTGTGGAAGACCACAGTGGGTGAAGCCACCGCAGGCTACGCAATGACGGTGGCGCCGCTCATCGTGAAGGACAAGGTGGTCACGGGCGTCGCAGGCGGAGAATACGGCATTCGTGGCTTCATTGCGGCATACGACGCGAAGACCGGCAAAGAAGCGTGGCGCTTCTACACCATTCCCGGTCCGGGTGAGCCCGGGAACGAGACCTGGCGGAGAGAAGATTGGCAGACCGGCGGCGCCCCGATCTGGACAACCGGATCGTATGACCCGGCCTTGAACCTCACGTATTGGGGGGCGGGCAACGCCGGACCCGATTGGAACCCGTCGCAGCGGCCAGGAGACAATCTGTACACCAATTCAGTGGTGGCGCTGGACGCCGATACGGGCCAGATCAAATGGCATTTTCAGTTCAGCCCTCATGACGCGTACGACTACGATGCGACGCAAGTGCCGGTCCTCGTGGACACGACCTGGAAGGGCTTCCCTCGCAAGTTGATGATGTGGGCCAATCGCAACGGATTCTTCTATGTCCTGGACCGCGCCACAGGCGAGTTTCTCGCCGGGTATCCTTTCGTAAAGATCAACTGGGCCAGTGGCCTGGACGCCAAAGGCCGTCCAATCCAAACGCCGCAGCCAGCGGGCACGGCGACCTTCCCCGGTTCATTCGGCGGCACGAATTGGTACTCCCCTTCGTATAGCCCACGGACCGGATTGTTCTACGTGTCGGCATGGGAAAACTACGGCTTGGTTTTCAAGCCCGTTGAACAGAAGTACAAGGCCGGTCAGAGCTTCAGTGGCGGTGGCGTTGCCTCCGCCGCGCCCAATGTGCCGATGCCGCCATTTCTCAAGGGCGGCCCGATCAACAATTTCGTGGGGGTGGGTGGCTCCGGCGCGGTGATTGCGATCGATCCGGCCACGGGGCAGAAGAAGTGGAAGTACGAAATGGTTGACGTCACCACGAGCGGCATTTTGACCACCGCTTCGGATCTGCTATTCACCGGTGGACGCGAGGGCGATTTCAAGGCGCTCGATGCCATCACCGGCGCCTTGCTTTGGAAGGCCAGTTTGGGCGGACAGATCGTCAATGGCCCGATCACCTATGAGGTGGACGGCGTTCAGTACGTCGCGACGACTGCCGGAAATTCCCTCTTTACCTTCGCATTGCGCCGTCCGGATTCGGAAACAGGGCGATGAGCATGCCATCAGGCCGGGACGGCTGATGCCGAGGGACCGGCGTGCGGCCGGAAGTGATACGCGGCTGGCGGAGGCGCGCGTGCCCCCGCGATTCGAGCGCGCGAGATGGGCTTGGATCAGTGCCGATGATGCAGATCGTGCTCCCGCTCCGCCATCGCCTTGTCGCGCTGTTCCTTCGCCGCGTGCCGGCGACCGGATTTCAATGACGTCGATCGGGTGCCGGCAGAATCCACCGCAAACAGCGAGAACAGCTTATGGAGCTCGCGGCCGCCACACTGCGGGCAGGCGATCTCTTCTGCCGCCGGTCTGACCAAGATCTCGAATTGCCTTCGGCAGGCCAGACACTCAAATTCGAACAAGGGCATGTGCGGTCACCTTTCCTGACCTCGCGACTAGCGCCGAGGCCCCACCGACATTCGCGACACAGATCGATTGATCGAGGTACTTGCCGTTCGTATCAAAGATTTCGATACGTCCGTAGGTACAGCGCGTGGCGCTCAGGCCGCAGCGATCAGTCGCCAGGAGCCAACCCCTGCGACTCCTGTTTCCAAGACCTGCGAAGGTCGACAAACGAGCGGCGTCACGGTTCACCCGCAGTGGTGAAATCTAGAATTGCACGAAGCGCCACACGGGAGCAACAACGTATGAATTGTCAGACATTGTCGCTCCGGGCCACAAGACTGGCGACACGATGCAGAACCTGGACGCTGACGCAGTAGAATGCGAAGGTTTTGAAAGTGTCCGCGTTCTCTCCGCGTCGCACTGTCCCCCTGCTCGTCCTTGCCACAGCGAGTTTGCTGTCGTGCAAGCAGGCGCAAGTTCGAGCCGAGCCGACGATCATCCGATTCCTGACGCCCTCGCCAACGCCGGGCGGCCCTATCGTGGAGGCTGTCAAACACCTGAACAACGCGA
Organism: Acidobacteriota bacterium; assembly: GCA_043759095.1. Taxonomy (GTDB): domain Bacteria; phylum Acidobacteriota; class Vicinamibacteria; order Vicinamibacterales; family CAVVIG01; genus CAVQFC01. Next base: position 10,960 of record JAYVMG010000019.1, read on the forward strand.
TGCTGAACGCACGCGTCACGGTACAGAAGACGGCCGGTTCGTTGATCGTGACGTCCGCGATTCAACGGGGCGAGGGAGAGGTAGGCCTGGCTCAAGCCGATGTCGTGTACCTGGCGTATCGGAAAGGTACTCTCACCGACCCCTACCCGCACGTGAACTTGCGAGGCGTGGCGGTCGGTGGATTGAACCGGTTTTGCGTCTACGTTCGCCGGGACGCGCCAATTCACACGATTGCGGATCTGCGAGGCAAGCGCGTCGCGATCGCACCCGCCGGCACGGCTGGCGAATTGCTGAGCCGAATGGTGCTGGAAGCCTATGGCATCACCTACACCGACGTGGAACTGAAGGTCCATCCGATCCACGAAATGGGGTCGTCATTTGCCGGCGAACAATTGGACGCGATGATCATGGTGGGTTCCTTCGATCCCGAAACCTACCCGCAGCCGGCCCGGGCGAGGGACCTGCGCCTGCTGGGCGTTGAACGTGACGTGATTAACCATCTGCGCTCGCAATACCCCTTTGTCAAACCCGCGATCGTGAAATGGCGAGGCGACCATGATCGCGCGGTCGACGTTCAGACCGTCGGCGCCGATACGCTGGTGATCTGTCGCAAGGATCTTCCAGAGGACCTCGTCTACCGACTCACCAAGGCGCTGATCGCGGACACGCAGGTGCGCGAGCGATTTTCCATCGACGCGGACAACGCGCCGGCGACGCCGATCCCACTCCATCCGGGTGCTGCCAGATTCTACCGGGAGCTACAGCTCCTCAAGTAACGATGGGACCGCCATCCTGGTTCGGCAATCGCAACCGGCAGTTCGCGCGATCGGGGAGGTTCGCCGCGTACGCCGTCATCGGGTTGGCCCTGGCCCTGTTCCTGGCGACGGCAGCTCTGACATGGCTTGGCTACCTGGCCACCCGCGAATGGCGACATGGCACGGAAGTGCTGCTGGAGCATCGTCAGATAGAGGCGGCGGCCCTCCTCGGCGCGGCTCTCGATCGAGACATGAAAGGCGCATCCACCTTCGCGCTCATCCCAATGAACCGCGCCATGCTCGAAGAGGAAGCGCCTTACGATCTCGTGCAGTTGACGGCACGTTCCTTTGCGCGATTTCCATACCCCGAGTCGCTCGTCGTTTGGAAGAGCACACCCGACGGCAAGGGTGTGACCTACGTCTTCGACCGGGCCGAGCGGCAGCCGCCCTGGGATGCGGGGCCAGAAGCCGACGAGCCGTTTCCGGTCATCATCAAGAAGAATCCTCCGGCGCTCGCCTCTCTTGTGGCGCGCATCGGCCGACTGCACGAGCCGACGCGCTCCTTCGCCGCGGTGGATGCCACGCTGGCGGGCATCCCCTACCAGGTGATTGTCCACTATCTCAACGAGTCCGACCCGCCGTACCGGCTGTCGGCGTTCGCCGCATTCACGGTCAACCTGAATTGGGTCCGCTCCGAGTATTTCCTGCCGGTCTTGCGCCAGGTCGCGACGATTGGCGACTACACGGAGGTGCTGTCGCTTTCGGTGACCGACGATCGAGGGGGTCTGGTGACGTCGAGCGGGCGCGTGCAGACCGGAGCGAGGCAAGCCCAACGGACGTTTCCACTGCTGTTCATCGATCGCGTGCTGGTGTTGCCGCTACCGTCGAGTGCCGTGGCGGAATGGACCGTTCGCGTGGGCTCCAGCACCGACAGCACGTTGATGGCCGCCCGGGATGCGGGCGGGCGAACGTTCGCCTTGATCGCGCTGAGCGCGCTGGTCACGATCGGGGGCTTGTTCGTCACCGTGCGAGCCGTCGAAGCTCGAGCGGCACTCGCAACGATGAAGTCCGATTTCGTCGCCGCCGTGACGCACGAACTCAAGACCCCCGTTGCCTTGATTCGGCTGGTGGGTGACACGCTCGCCAGCGGCCGGTACTCTTCGCCGAACAAGGTCGAAGACTATGCGCGGCTTCTATCGCAGCAGGCGACCCGGCTCAGCCTGTCGATCGACCAACTCTTGACCTACGCCCGCTACAGCGAAGCCCAACAGGGCGACGGACTCGAATTCTCGATTCACGATGTCGGTGAGATCATCGAACAGGGGGTCGAAACGATGCGACCCGCCCTTGCCGCGGCCGGCTTCGATCTCGACCTCGACATCCCTCGAGGCCTTCCGCCCATCAAAGCGGATGCGAGGGCGCTCACCCAGGTTATCCAGAATTTGATCGACAACTCGATCAAGTACGTGGGACCGATTCGTTCGCTCCGGATCACGGCACGCGCGAACGGCAAGTATGTGAATGTGATCCTCGCGGATCGTGGAATCGGCATTCCGAAAGACGACGTCGACCACGTGCTCGATCGGTTTTACCGGGGCCGCAATGCGAACGCGATGGGGAGTGGACTCGGGCTCGCGATCGCGAAACGGGTCGTCGAATCCCACGGCGGCCGCATCCGCGTGCGCAGCACGGTCGGCGTGGGAACTGAAATCGAGCTGCATTTGCCAATAGGAAAGTCATCGTGACGAAACGAGTCCTGATCGTAGAAGACGACACCGCCATCGCGGCGCTGCTGCGCGACAACCTGGAGTTCGAGGGGTTCGCGGTCGAATGGTCGGAGACCGGCGCCGACGCACTGGAGAAGGCCAAACGGTTCTTACCCGACTTGGTGCTGCTCGATCTGATGCTGCCGAACAACCTCGACGGACTTGAGCTGTGCCGCGCGTTCGTGAGGGCGCGCGAACCTGTGCCAGTCATCATCTTGACCGCGCGTGGCGAGAAGGAAGACCGCGTGGAAGGCTTGACGCTGGGCGCCGACGACTACATCGTCAAGCCATTCGCACTGGAAGAGCTCCTCGCCCGCGTGAACGCGGTTCTCCGCCGCACCAAACGGCGGGTTCAGGAACTCAAGCTGGGAGACGTGACGGTCGATTTCACCCGACTGCGGGCGTCGAAGGGAACACAGGAATTAGTGCTGACTGATCGCGAATTCGAGCTTCTGCGCTACCTCACGGAACGTGCCGGCACCGTCGTGACCCGAGATGAACTCCTACATCTCGTATGGGGATACGACCAGACGCCGCTGACGCGAACCGTAGACAACTTCGTATTCCGCCTGCGCCAGAAGATCGAGGAGGATCCGCACCACCCGAAATACATCCGCAAGGCGTACGGTGACGGATATCGTCTGACGTTGTCCGACGAGTAGATTGCTGGCTGGTAGATAGAGAGCCGGACGCACGAGCCCGGCCCTCACATCTTGGGGAAAGGTGTCCTACGCGGTGACGCCGTCGAGCCTGCTCGTGCTGTCGCCCCACTCGCCGTTGAGCGGCACGTTGAACATCTCGAACACGTTGCGGTGCACGTTCGTCATTGGGAGATCAGCAAAACGGAGGTACTGCCCGCCTTTGATCCGGCCGCCCCCGCCACCCATCATCA
>JAYVMG010000020.1:0-5547 GCA_043759095.1 Acidobacteriota bacterium
CCCGACGGGCGAGACCGCGCTGGCCCGGCGCGTCGAAGAAGACGTGTTCGAGCCGGTCGCCGGCCTCAAGGAACGCAGCGAGGCCGCGCCGATCATCGATCTCGTCGACCTCGTCGTGAAGAGCGCGATCAAGAGCCGGGCGAGCGACATCCATGTCGAGCCGATGGAGAAAGGTGTCCTCATCCGCCATCGCCTCGACGGTCTGCTGAAAGAAGTGATGGACCTGCCCAAGTGGGTCCATGAAGGGCTGATTGCGCGCCTGAAGATCATGGCGGGCATGGACATCGCCGAGAAGCGGCTGCCGCAGGACGGCCGTCTGCGCTCGACGGCCGAGGACGGCACCGAAGTCGACTTCCGCGTCTCCACGCTGCGCACGCTGTTTGGCGAGAAGGTCGTCATGCGCGTGCTCGATCACCGGAAAGGCGTGCCCTCCCTCGAGGAGATCGGCATGTCGGCGGCCGCGCTCGAGGAAGTGCGCGGGTTCCTCCGTCATCAGCACGGCATGATTCTCGTCGTCGGCCCGACCGGCAGCGGCAAGACGACGACGCTGAGCTCGGCGCTGAAAGCGGTGCAGTCGGAAAAAACCAACATCATCACGATTGAGGATCCGGTCGAATACCAGATCCCCGGCGTGAACCAGACGCAGATCAACGAGAAGATCAAGTTGACGTTCGCGAGCGCGCTGCGATCGATCTTGCGCCAGGATCCCGACGTCATCCTGCTCGGCGAAATCCGCGACTCGGAGACGGCGAAGATCGCGATGCAGGCCGCGCAGACGGGCCACCTCGTGCTGTCGACGCTGCACACCGACAACGCGCCGTCGGTGGTCACGCGTTTGATGGACATCGGCGCCGAGTCGTACGTGATCGCGTCGGCGCTGGTCGGCGTCGTCGCGCAGCGTCTGGTGCGGCGTCTGTGCGTGCACTGCCGCCGGCAGTACACGCCGCCGGCCGACGTCCTGCGCTCGCTGAACATTGCGGAAGCGGACGCGGCCGCGATCCCGTTCTATAAATCGGTCGGTTGCGATCAGTGCAACCACACTGGTTACCGGGGTCGCATCGGGATCTACGAAGTGATGCGTGTCACCGACAAGCTGCGGCGCCTGATCACCGTGAAGTCGACCGAAGATCAGCTGCGCGAAGCGGCGGTCGCCGGCGGCATGATCACCCTCGGTGAAGACGGTCTGTCGAAAGTGAAGAGCGGGATTACGACGCCCGAGGAACTGCTGCGCGTGGTGACCGAAGTGCGCGAGATGCGCACGCTCTGTTCCGGATGCGGATCCGCGGTCGGTGTGGACTTCAACGCCTGTCCGCAGTGCGGCAAGCGCGTCGGCGGCGGCTGCCCGCACTGCGGCCGCGCGATGCAGCCAGGCTGGAACTTCTGCCCCTACTGCGCGCGCAATGCGAACGAAGTGAAGCGCGCCCCGAAGAGACTGCGCGAACGCGATCGGGATCCGCGTGAAGGCCGACGCGAGCTGCCGGCCGCCAACGTGGCGGAGTTCAAGAAATAGGTGGCGCTCAAGAACTATTACGAGCTGCTCGAAATCGCGCCGGGATCTCCTGCAGACGAGGTCAAGCGGGCGTTCCGGGTGCAGATCGCGCGCTATCATCCCGACAAGGTCCAGCATCTCGGCAAGGAATTTCAGAGCATGGCGGCGGATCGCGCCGCCGAGTTGACCGAGGCGTATCGGATTCTGTCCGATGTCGGTCGCCGCGAGGAATACGATCGCGCCTTTGCGGAAGCCCTCGGTGCGGGCGCACCGGCGTCGGCTCAAACGCCGCCCCCGCCTGGCGAACCCGAACCTCCGCCCGTCGAAAAACCACCCACTCCGCCGCCGCCGGGGAGGGCCCATACTCCGGCGCCAGAAGGCGGGCAGTTCGTCCAGGAGCGCGCGACCGGCAACGAGTTTGTTCGTAAGGCGACACTGAGCCGGTTGCGTCAGGCGCTCGCCGCCGTCGGCGGGGGGTACGACGAGACCGTGCTGCGCGGCTTCGACCTGGCGCTGGTGCCGAAGAAGCAAATGTTCGGGCGCAGCAAGAACCCGAAGCTCCTCGCGCGATTCGTCGCGCAGCTCGATCGCGCCGCGGTCGCCGACGCCTGGCTGCAGGCCGTGAAATCGGGTGACACGAAGAACGACGAGGTGTGCGTCCTGCTGATGGGCACGGCGCTGGCCCCCGCAGGCGAACTGGCCGGTGAGATCGCCGATCAGCGCCGGAAGTCGCGCGGCGCGAGGGTCACGCTGATCCCGGTCGACGCGCGCGTCTGGGACGCGCACATGCCGCTCGACGCCCCCGCAGTCGCCAAGACCCTCCTCGCGCGGCTCAAAAGCGGCACATAATCAGGGGAACCTGAGCCCCCGTCCCTTCGTCTGAGCTTACGTCTATGCCTCTGATTGAAACCGTCGATTTGTGGAAAAGCTACGTGATGGGCGATGAAGAGATCCACGCGCTGCGTGGTGTCTCGATTCAAATCGAACGCGGTGAATACGTGGCCATCATGGGACCGTCAGGCTCCGGCAAGTCGACGCTCATGAATCTCATTGGCTGCCTCGACACGCCCAGCAAGGGGTCGTACCTGCTGAACGGGAAACAGGTGAGCCAGATGAACGACAACGAGCTGGCGCGCATCCGCAACGAAGAGATCGGGTTCGTGTTCCAGACGTTCAACCTGCTCCCGCGAGCAACCGCACTGCACAACGTCGAACTCCCCCTCGTCTACGCCGGCGTCGCCGCCAAGGATCGACTGGATCGCGCGAAGGGCGCGCTGCAGAACGTCGAGCTCGGCGAGCGCATGATGCACCGGCCGAACGAACTCTCCGGCGGCCAGCGTCAGCGCGTCGCGATCGCCCGCGCGCTCGTCAACAACCCGTCGATTCTTCTGGCTGACGAACCGACCGGCAATCTCGATTCGAAGACCGGCGCGGAAATCATGGGCCTCTTCGAACGGCTCCACAAAGCCGGCAACACGATCCTCCTCGTCACACACGAGCCGGACGTGGCCGCGTTCGCCTACCGCTCGATCCACATCAGAGACGGAAAAGTCGAGAACGACGTCAGGCGAGCCGCGTAACAATTCTCAACTCTTAAGTCTCAACTCTCAGCGCTGAGACCTGAGACCTGAGACCTGAGACCTGAGACCTGAGACTTGAGACTTGAGACTTGTTAGATCGCCGCCCAGTGTCCGGCCGCGATCTCTTTTAGCTCAGCGTTGCGATCCACGGCAGCGGGGTCAAGCGTGATCCGGCGGCGCGGCGCATCAGGATCCGCAACCGGAATCGCCGACAGCAGCGCACGCGTATACGGATGCTGCGGTGCGGCGAACAGCGCGGCGGTCGGTCCCATCTCGACAATCTTCCCGAGAAACATCACGGCCGTGCGGCTGCAGATGTGTTCCACCAGCCGCAGATCGTGCGCGATGAACAAATAGGTCAGGTGCAGCTGCGCCTGCAGATCCATCAGCAGGTTCACGACCTGCGCCTGGACCGAGACGTCGAGCGCTGACACTGGCTCGTCGAGGATCACAAACGACGGGTTCAGCGCAAGCGCACGCGCCAGCCCGATCCGCTGACGCTGCCCACCACTGAACTGATGCGGATACCGATCGAGGTGCGCCGGGTTCAGCCCCACGAGCCCGAACAGCTCGGCCACGCGCGCCTCGCGTTCGGCCCGGGCGCCGAGCTTGTGGATGATGAGCGGCTCTTCGACGATGTTGCGCGCCCGCATTCGCGGATTGAGCGACGAGTACGGATCCTGAAACACGATCTGCATGTCGCGCCGCGCCTCGCGCAGTCGCTTCTTCGAGAAGCCGAGCACGTTCTCGCCACGGACGTTCACCGTCCCGGATGACGGCTCGATGAGCCGCAGCAGGCATCGCCCCGTTGTCGTCTTCCCGCTGCCAGATTCGCCGACCAGCCCGAACGTCTCGCCCTCGTCGATGCTGAAGCTCACATCGTCGACGGCCGCGACGCGCGTGCCGGCGCGGAACAGTCCCGCGTCACGCGTGAAGTGCTTGACGAGGTGCGAGACTTCAACGAGCGGCATGGAGGTAACACTTCGCGGTCTGATCCGGCCCGGCTGGGTAGTCCGGCGGTGGCGCGGTCGTGCATGGGGCGAAGCGATCCGGGCACCGCGGGTTGAACGCGCAACCCGGCGGCAAGTCGCCGAGCATCGGCACCGAGCCTTCGATCGCGCGCAGCCGCTGACCCGGCCGCCCGCCGGGCATCGACGCTAGCAGCCCACGCGTGTACGGATGCGCGGCGTTCCGGAAAATCTCGCGCACCGGTCCGGTTTCCACGATGCGTCCGGCGTACATGACGGCGACCCGGTCGGCGGTCTCGGCAATCACGCCGAGATCGTGCGTGATGAGGAGCAGCGACAGGCCGAGCGCGGCCTTCATGTCGCGCAGCAAGTCGAGAATCTCCGCCTGAATCGTGACGTCGAGCGCCGTCGTCGGTTCGTCGGCGATGACGAGTGACGGCTGACACGCGATAGCCATCGCGATCAACACACGCTGACGCATGCCGCCTGACAACTGGTGCGGGTAGTCGTCGATGCGCGACTCGGGGTTGGTGATGCGAACCGCGCGCAGCAACGCGATCGCCTTCGCGCGGGCTTCGCGGCGTGTTGCGCGTCCGTGGACGAGCAGGGCCTCTGCGATTTGGTCGCCGACGCGGAAGACCGGGTTGAGCGCGGTCATTGGTTCCTGGAAAATCAGCCCGATCTCGGCGCCGCGTACGCGCTGCATGGCCCGCTCGTCGAGGGTCAGCAGATCGCGGCCCTTGAACATGATGCGGCCAACGGCGATGCGGCCGGGCGGTTGCACGAGCCTCATGATCGACAGCGCCGTCACCGACTTGCCGCTGCCGGACTCACCGACGACGCCGAGCGTTTCCCCCGCGCGAATCTCGAAACTGATGTCGTCAACAGCCGCGACCGGTCCCTTCGCCGTATCGAACACTGTCGTCAGGTGCTCGATGCTGAGCAATGGGATTTCAGCCCTCAGCCCTAAGCCCTCAGCCATTACAGGGATGCCGTCTCTTTGTATTCGCCGAACACGCCGCGCAGCGCGTCAGCGATCTCACCGACCGTGGCATTTGCCTCCACGGCGGCGATGATCAGAGGGACCATGTTCCTCCCGTCGTGCGCGGCTTGCGTGACCGCATCCAGCGCCGACTGCCACGCCGCCACGCTGCGGCTGGCGCGAACGGCCCGCACGCGTGCGATCTGCTGACGCTCGATCTCGGGGTCGATCGTCAGCGTCGTCATCTGCGCGCCGCCGGCGTCGGCGACGAACGTGTTGACGCCGACGACCGTCGCGGTTCCGGCATCGATGGCCAGTTGCGCGCGGTACGCCGACTCCTGAATGTCGCGCTGAATCATTCCCGCCTCGATCGCCGCGAGGGTGCCGCCCGCGCGTTCAATCTTCGCGAGAATGTCCTCAACGCCCTGTTCGATCTCATCCGTCAGCGTCTCGATCGCGTACGACCCGGCCACCGGATCAACCGTATTCGCGACGCCCGTCTCAGCGCCGATGATCTGCTGGGTCCGC
>JAYVMG010000021.1:0-5544 GCA_043759095.1 Acidobacteriota bacterium
CACGCGGACGATGTGCGTGCGCTCGGCTTCGGCGAGGGACGGCAGACGGTCGCCGGTAATGGGCGCCACGGTGGTCGTGGCGTGCAGGAACTCGATGTCCGAGGGGCGAATCGATCGCCCGGGCGCCGACAACGCCGCGCGCGAGACCGTGCTCTCGAGTTCGCGGATGTTGCCAGGCCAGTGATAGCTGCACAGGACGTCGATGGCTTCCTTCGAGAAACCCTTGCTGTCGAGCGGTAGACCCTGCGCCGCGCAGTACCGGGAGAGGAAGCGCGCCGCCAGCACCGGAATGTCCACCTGCCGTTCGCGCAGTGACGGAAGGCGGATCGCGAACGCGTTCACGCGGTAGTACAGGTCCTCGCGGAACCGCGTGTCGCGCACGAACTGCTCGAGCGGACGGTTGGTCGCCGAGATCAGACGGAAGTCAACCGAGATGGATTTGTGGCCGCCGAGACGCTCGAAGCGCCGTTCTTCGAGCACGCGCAGGAGCTTGGCCTGGGCGATCAGTGACATGTCGCCGATCTCGTCGAGGAACAGCGTCCCGTCATTGGCGAGCTCGAGGCGTCCCGGCTTGCGATCGTGCGCGCCGGTGAACGCGCCTTTCTCGTAGCCGAAGATTTCTGATTCGAACAGCGTATCTGGCAGCGCGGCGCAGTTGACCGCCTGGAACTTCGCCACGCTGCGGCGGCTCAGTTCGTGGATCATGCGCGCGACGACTTCCTTGCCCGATCCCGTCGGCCCGAGGATCAGCACGGAGATGTCCGACTTGGCCGCGGTGCGAATCCACTCGAAGACGATCAGCATCTTCTCGTCGCGGCCGATCATTTCGCGGAAGCGCTGCACCGACGGCGACTGGTCCTCGGTACTGACCGCGGCGCGGCGTTCGAGAAAATGATCGAGGAGGTCGGCGACCGCCTCGTTGCCCGGCCGCTCGGCCATGAAACGCGCGGGGTGGCTCCCGGGGATCACCTGCGCGACGCCGAAGTCGACGAGCTCGTGCACGCAGTTCTCGACGTCCAGCTTCAACCGGCCGAACGTCTGCATAAGCGTCTCGACGTCGAAGCCTTCTTCCGGCCTGGAGTTCAGGTAGCGCAGCAGGCCGGCCCGCAGCGGTGACTGCACCAGAGACCGAAAGCGGAGGTCGAGGTCGGCTGGTTCCGCGGGTTTGGCTGTTGCCGAAGCACTGGCGCGGCGCGCGCTGAAGGTCAGATCATCCATGTCGCGTTACGCTTATCGGTTCACCGGAGGTCCCTCGACAGGGCGCGTCGCCCCGCCGCGGTAGTAGTCCGTCTGGTACCGCTCGATGAGATTCTTCATCGTCGTCGCATCGCCTTTGCGGTGGCCGTGGCAGGCAATCGGATCGGTGCCGCCGCTGGTCTCGATCAGGACGTCGGAGAGCATCATCCCCGTCTCGATTTTCACGGACGCGATGTGCGCCATGTGAATCGTCTCTTCGCGTCTGCCGATCCACCGCGGCGTGTACTGGACGACCGAGGTTGGCGTAATCAGCACCTGCGTGGGGAAGATGCGATTGCCCGCGCTGAGCCGGCTGGCGCGAAACACGTCACCGCCGGCGAACGGACGGCCTTTGCGCCAGATCCAGACGACGAGGATCGCCACGATCGCCACTACCGCCGCGAGCGTCCACCAGAGCCAATCCGATTCGCCAGTCACAAGTCCAGATGTTAAGCTATTTCGCACACCAATAAGGAGTAGACCTTGCCGTATCGCTCTCTCGGCTCGCCAGGGCATTCCCTGAAGAAATCATTGTCGGGCAAGCCCATCGCCAACTATCGGCCCACGGGCCGGCCTGAGGTTCGCTACCTGATCGACCACGGATTCCAGGCGTTCAACGCCGGGCGGTTGTCCGAAGCGTGCCAGATTTTCTCGGAGAAGATGCTCGCGCCGGAGAATGACACGACCATCGGCCTGACCATCGCGGGTGCGATGACGCCGGCCGGCCTCGGCGGCTGCATCATCGAGATGATGGATCGCGGGCTCGTCGACTTCATCATCTCGACCGGCGCCAACCTCTATCACGATCTGCACTACGCGCTGAACTTCACGCTGCATCGCGGATCGCCGTTCGTCAACGACGTCGAATTGTACGAAGACGGCGTGATTCGAATTTACGACGTGCTCTTTCCCGCGACGGTGCTGCTCGAGACGGACTCCTACATCCGCGACTTCATCGTCCGCTCGGGCCTCAACGAAGCGATCACGACGTCCGAGTTCCACTACCGTCTCGGCCTCGATCTGCTCGAGAAGAACCCGGCTTGCGTGGAGTACTCCGTTGTGGCGCGCGCCGCGGCCGCCGGCGTGCCGCTCTACACCTCGTCGCCAGGCGACAGCTCGATCGGCATGAACATCGCGTATCACGAGCTGATGAACGGCGGGAAGTTGATGATCGATCCGAACAAGGACGTGAATGAGGTCTGCGCGATCGTGATGGCGGGCAAGCAGAACGGGTGCGTAATCCTCGGCGGAGGATCGCCCAAGAATTTCTATCTGCAGGCGCAGCCGACGCTCTGGGAGGTCTACGGCATTCCGAAGGGCGGCAACGAGTATTTCATTCAGATCACCACCGACTCCGTCGTGTGGGGCGGGCTGTCTGGCGCGACGCCGGCGGAAGCCGTCAGCTGGGGCAAGGTGAATCCCGGCGTGCTGCCGGACACGGTGGTGGCGTATTGCGACTCGACGATCGCGTTCCCGCTGTTCTGCGAGTACGCCGTCGGATCGCCCAATGGCCGCCGGCCGCGCAAGGAACTCGTGCACAAGCGCGACGAGCTGGTCGCCAGCCTCACGCGCGAGGCCAAGGCCGCGTACCAGAAGCGACAGACGGAAATGTCTCAAGTCTCAAGTCTCAAGTCTCAAGTCTGAAACCTGAAACCTCAAATTCCCGTGGGAACCCTTTCCGAAGAGTTCGGTCCGCACGCGGAGCGGCTCGTGCCGCGGCCGCGGATTTATGTGGACGCCAACGTGCCGTCAGGCATCGTCGCGCACATGCGGACCAGGCTGCGCTGGGACGTGCTGTTCGTCCTCGAGGAAGCCGACCTGCGGCGCGCGCCGGACGTGAAGCACTATCAGCTGGCGCATCAGCTCCGGCGGACGCTTGTCACGATGGATCGCGATTACCTCGACGACCGCCGTTTTCCGCTCGACGGGTGCGGCGGCGTACTCGTCGTTCAGGCGCCGGACGAACGGCAGCTCGCGGCGCTGCTCGATCGAATCGACCGATCGCTCTTTCATCCAGCCGAGGAACCGATCCCGCTGCCGCTCGCCGGCCGCAAGCTGCAGGTCAACACCGATTGGGGGCGTGAATGATTGGTCTCGAGCTCGATGACGCCGGCGCGACGGCCGTCCGGGTCGATGGCCAGGGAGCCGTGCAGGCGCGCGCGCGCGTGGACGCTTCCGGCGATCTCGCAGCCGCGACCGCGAACGCGCTGGCGCACGTCGAGACCGCAGGCTCGGATCCACTCGGCATCGCGGCAACCAATCCCGACTCCCCGGTGATCGCACAGGTCGTCGCCAGCCTCGCACCACGCCTCGCCGTTCCCTTCAACAGCACCGGCGCGGTGATGTCCGGCGCCGCGGCCGCGGTCGCGGAAGCGTGGACGGGCGCCGCGCGCGGCGTGCAAGACGTCGTGTTCTTTGCCGTCGCGCAGCATGCGACCGGCGGCATCCTGCGCGGTGGCGCGGCGATCGCCGGCACGCGTGGCCGCGCGGGTTCGGTCGCCTGGCTGTCGCTGAATCCCGTGGAGCGCGAGGACTACAGGAAAACGGGCTGTCTTGAAGCGGAAGTCGCGGCGGCGGGTCTCGTGCGCCGTCTGATCTGGCGCATCAAGGCCGGCGATCGGTCGCGCGTGCAGGACCTGGTCAACGACGATCTGTCGGCCATCACCGTGGATCATCTGCTCGATGCGGCGCGCGGGGGCGACGGCGTGTCGATTTCTGTGGTGCGCGACACGGCGAAGTATCTCGGTATGGCCGCGGCGAATCTCGTGGTGGTTACTGATCCGGAGATGCTGGTGCTCGGCGGGATCATGGCCTCGGCCGCGGATCTGCTGCTCGAGCCGCTGCGCGTCGAGATGGCGCGCCGGCTGCCGAAGCCGATGATGGACGCGCTGAAGATTGAGACGGCCGTGCTTGGTCCGGACGCCGCCGCGATCGGCGCCGCGCGCCTCGCCACCGCCGCGCGCACATGATCGTCCTGTCGGGCGCCTCGCTGGTGCTGCCCGATCGCGTGCTGTCCCCCGGCACGCTCGTGATCGAAGACGGACGGATCGCCGAGGTTCGATCCGATGCGCCGTCCGGCGGCCACACGGCGTTCGCGTTTCACGGCCACTACATCGTCCCCGGCTTCATCGACGTGCACGTGCATGGCATCGACGGCGTCGACTCGCTCGACGCGCGGCCCGACAACGACGCCATCGCGTCGATGGCCGCGCGCCTGCCGCGCTACGGCGTGACGGCGTTCTGTCCGACGACCGTGGCATGCGCGCCTGACGCGCTGCGGCGCGTGCTCGACCAGGTGCGGAGTGCGCGCGAAACGCCGCCGGCCCGGTCCGCGCGCGTGTTGCCGGCGCATCTCGAAAGCAATTTCATCAACCCGGAGTTCAATGGCGCGCAGCCCTCGGGCTGCTTGCGCGGCCCTCGGGCCGCGCTTGGGTCGGGCAGGGAAAGTAGCGCGAAGGCTTTAGCCGAGCGTTCGGATTTCACCGCCGCGCAGATCCTCGCCGAGATCGAGCGCGCTGCACCGGACGTCGGGATCGTGACGCTGGCTTCGGAGCTGGACGGCGGCCTCGATCTGATCCGCTGGCTGGTGTCGCGCGGCCATCGTGTGTCGCTCGGCCATTCGGCTGCGACGTACGACGAAGCGCTCGCGGGCATCGCTGCGGGAGCCCGGCACGCCACCCATCTGTTCAATCGCATGCCGCCGCTCAGCCACCGCGCACCGGGACTGGCCGGCGCGGTGCTGCAGACCGACGAGGTTGCCGCGGAAATCATCTGCGACGGATTTCACGTCCACCCTGCGCTGATCCGCATGGCGATTGCCGCCAAGGGTCCGTCGCGCATCCTCGCGATTACCGACGCCACCGCCGTCGCCGGCCTCCCGGTTGGCTCACGCGCCTTCCTCGGCGGCCAGGTCATCACCGCCGGCGAATCGACGGCATTGTTGCCCGACGGCACGATTGCCGGCAGCGTGCTCACGATGGACCGCGCGTTTCAGACGCTGGTGGGACGGGTGGGGCTGTCGCTGGTCGATGCGGCCACGATCTGCGCGACGACGCCCGCCCGCGAACTCGGTCTGGTGGGGCACGGCGTCCTGGCCCCGGAAGCGGTCGCCGACCTGGTGGTTCTCGACGCGAATTTTTCGGTCGTGCAAACCTATCGTGCCGGTCAACTCGTGTATGCACGCGCGCTGAAATCTATTTGACGATTCGTCCGCCCGTCAGGAAACGGCGGTAGTTGGAAAAGTCCTGACGCCGGCGCGTCGATTCCATGCCGTTACGCCAGATGACGACGGTCTCGATCGATTCAGGC
>JAYVMG010000022.1:0-2074 GCA_043759095.1 Acidobacteriota bacterium
GGCGCCGGGAAGCCGACCGTCACCTACGCGCAGGCGCTGGACGTCGCGCTGTGCTGGGGTTGGATTGACGGCATCCGCAAGGGATTCGATGACGAATCCTTTCTCCAGCGTTACACGCCGCGGCGAGCCACGCCGAAGAACTCCTCTTGCGGGACCCGATCGCGGACGAAGCCGTTAGCCCGACCTCCAGCTTCTCGATATTCCTTCGCGGAACGACTTGGACGCGTTCCTCAAGAGCTACGGCGTGCCGCTCGAATACACGGTTGAAGATTTCGAGCGCGAGGGCCAGACCAGTACGCGCTTCCGTCAACAGCGTCAGGCTGAGTTCGCTCATCCTCCCAACCGCTGAACCGGTCTACGAGCCGCCAGCGCCGCAGCACTTCTTGTGCTTGCGGCCACTGCCGCACGGGCAGGGATCGTTTCGGCCGATCTTGATGGTCCGTCGGGGCTCGGTCTGGATGCCCTGATCCTCCATGAGCACTTTGTGAATCGATCGGCCCAGATGCGAGTACTCTGCCACGGCATCAGGAAACACTCGGCGAATTGTGTTCGCCAGCGCCGACACGTCCTGTTGACTCGTCTCTGCTGCGAACGCTTCCGCGATTTTTCGCGACGAGAAAAAGCTCAGCGCCATGAGCGTTGCCGAAAACTCCTCCTCAAAGTCCTCCGGAACATACGGCTCCCACGATTCTTCGAGCCATTGATGGCCGCGCAGAAATCCGCGCGACCACTCGGCAACCGGCGCACGCTCCTCCAGATTAGCCAACGTTGGAGTGCGAAAGACGCAGTCGGCCGGTAGCGCCGCGCGATCCTCGCCGACCGCCTCGTTGATCGAGTTGTACAGGGCCATCAGCTCGCCGAGGACAGCTTCCGCCTCGTCAAGGCTGTCGTAACCCGCCTCGTGGTCGCCGAACACGATCGGCATCCACTCCGACGGGCGAACCAACTCCGGTGCGCTCGCAATGGTGAACAAGAAGCCTTGTAGCTCGTGATAACGAAGCGTGCCGGCCGGACGCGCCGGATGCTCGAAGAAGGACCTCAGTCGTGGGTCGCCAGGAACGTGTGGCATTCGGAAAGTCTACCCTTCACGCTTCCCCCGTGAGTTTGATCCGATCTGGTGGACGGTTTGACTACGCTGCCTGAGTCGCTCGCGGTTCGAACGCCGCTGGATCGAGCATCCGAAGCTTAGGCTGCCGCGGTTTGTCCCTTCTGAATCGCGACCGCTATGTCTCGTCTCTTCGCACCTAGAGCGAACAGGGCTCGCAGTAATAGATCGACCGACACCGTCGCATCCGCGGCTTCCATCTTGGCTACGCGCGACTGACTCGATTTCAAACGCTTCGCCAGCACGGCCTGCGAAACGTTCTGCGCCGTTCGCCGACTACGAATGCATCGGCTCAACGCGAGCTTCGTCTCCACGAACGCCGCCTCCTCGGGTGTCAGCTCCAAGAAGTCCGCCGCGGAACCGACTCGCCAACCGTGCGCTTCGAGGCGGGCGCGCTTGGTGTTCTTCATGAATCCTGCTCCTTCGCAGTCTTGTCGTACTTGCGCAGGCGTTGCTTACAGACATCGATCACTTGTTGTGGCGTGGCCGACGTCTTCTTCGCAAACACTTCAGCGACGATCACGGCATCCGAGTTGACACGATACATGATCCGCCAAGTCACATCCCGGTCCTGAATCCGCAGCTCGTGGCATCGTGGACCGATCACCGGCATCGGCCGAGAGTGCGGCAGGCTCAGCTTCTCGCCTCGCTGAAGCCGCCTCAGCAGCGTTCCCGCCCCGATCCTGCCTTCCTGCGAAAACGGGGGCGTTTTCACCTCGCTATGCAGCCACACGAGCGGCTTGTCGACTTCAGGTCCTGCCATTAGTGTATGTCAGATATGACATAGACGCAAATCGGTTCTTCTGATCTGATGCAATGGCCGATTCGTCTCATCGCGACGAGAAGACGGGACGATGGCGGCGACGTCCACGCGACTGGGCGAGATGCACAGCTCCCGAACCGGCTGCTGGATCCATCGTGATTCCTGAGAAGCGTTCCATAGGGGTCGGTCCGTAGCTTCGCGCGTGA
>JAYVMG010000023.1:0-5517 GCA_043759095.1 Acidobacteriota bacterium
AAGGGCAAGCCTTCGGGGCTGCACCGGCATCTCTACGCCATGACCGGTCTGTACTACTGGCCGGGCGACCGCGTGATCACCGCGGTCGATGGCACGACGCGCAACATCAACACGAAGGCGGGCCAGATCCAGTGGCAGCTCAAGGGCATCACGCACAACGAGGAGGGCACAAGCGACGACTCGCTGCGCGCGGTGATGATCGAACTCAAGGGCGACGGACCGTCAGGCAAGGTCGACAAAACTCCCGGCGTCGCGGCATTCACGGGCAACGCGATGCCGCTGCTCGACAACGAGCGCGTGACGGTGTGGGATTACGCGAAGCCCGCGCAATCCGTCCGCCATCGCCATCCGATGGACACGTTCGTCGTCTGGACCGAAGGCCGCACAGGACACGCGATCTTCCTGGCGGCTGGCACCGTCCACACGGACGAGCCGATCGGCGCCGCGATGAAGGCGACGATCTTCGAACTGAAGTAGGCCAGGACACATGCGCCTGATCTGCGCGCTCATCTCATTGTTCGTGGTGGCGGGACAAACGCAAACCCTTCCGCCGCCATTCCCGCGCCCCAACGCCGTCAAGCTGCTGGACAACGATCGCGTTCAGGTGTGGAACGTCGCGTGGCCCAAAGGACAGCCGACGCCGCTCCATCGCCATATCTACGACATTACCGGCATCTACATCGCGCCAGGCGACCGGATGATCACGGCGGTCGACGGCTCGAAGCGTCCGGTTTCGAACGCCGCCGGCGGCATCGTCTGGCAATTCAAGGGACTCACGCACATCGAGGAAGGAACGAGCGACAACGCGCTGCGCGCGGTGATGATCGAGCTCAAGGGAGACGGCCCGTCAGGGAAGACGGTCAAGCCGGCTGGCGTGCCGGTGTTCTCGGGCGGCGCGAAGCCGCTGCTCGACAACGATCGTGTCGTCGTGTGGGATTACCCCGGAACGGCGGCGCCCGTCCGGCACGCGCACGCCGGGGATACCGTGGTGGTCTGGACCGAAGGCGGCGAGGGCCGCGCGATGTTTCTGCCGGCCGGCACGGTTCACACGCCGGAGCCGATCAGCGCGGGTGCGAAGGCGACGATCTTCGAGCTGAAGTAGTTGCATCGGATGCCTGGCTACACGCGCCGCGCATCGCTCATGATCCTGTCCGCCCTGCCCTTCTCGCGAGTCGGCGCGTTCGCTGCTGCGCCGCCTCCAGGATCCGCGAAGGCGATGCGCGGAGCGTTCATGATTCTCTCGACGCCGTACACCAGCACCGGATCCGTGGACTGGGACGATTTCGCGCGTGAGGTGGTCTTCTGCGATCGGGGCGGCGTCCAAGGCGTGGTCTGGCCACAGGGATCGAGCGGCGTCGCGTACCTGAGCAGGGACGAACGGATGCGCGGGATGGAGGCCCTCGTCCAGGCCGCGCAAGGGAAGAAGCTGGCAGTGGTGC
This sequence comes from Acidobacteriota bacterium, assembly GCA_043759095.1. Classification (GTDB taxonomy): domain Bacteria; phylum Acidobacteriota; class Vicinamibacteria; order Vicinamibacterales; family CAVVIG01; genus CAVQFC01. The sequence goes on from JAYVMG010000023.1 coordinate 1,440, forward strand.
TCGGCGTCCAGGGGAAGGACACCGCGGAGATGCTCGAGTACGCCAGGCGAGCCGAGTCGCTGGCGCCCGACGCCATGATCGCGATGCCGCCGAGCGGCGCACGGTCACTCGACGAATACCGCGAGTACTTCCGCGCCATCGGGAAGGTCACGAGCCGTCCGGTCATCATCCAGACCACGGGCGGCGCGCCGAAGCTTCCGCCGCCGGTCGACCTGATCGTCGAGCTCGCGCGGGAACTGCCGAACTTCGGCTACGTGAAGGAAGAGAGCGAGCCGCTGATCGAACGGATGAAGGCGGAGGTGCGGCAACGGCCGACGATGAAATCGGTCTTCGGCGCGACGTTCGGATTGAATTGGCTCTACGAGATGCGGCTCGGACTCGACGGCATCATCAGCGGCAACGCGATGTACGCCGACGTCATGGCCCGGATCTGGGACCTTCACGAGCGCGGCCGCGCCGACGAGCTGCGCGATCTGTTCGGCAGGTTCCTGCTGGTCCGGAACCTCAGCGATCACATTCCCGGCGCCGACCTGTACATCATGCAGAAGCGCGGGGTGTTCAAGACGCTGACGACCCGCACGGCGGCGGGACTCAAGACGCTCACATTCACGGCGGACGAAATCGCCGAGATCGAATATCGCTACGACGCGCTCAAACCCTTTCTGTCGGCCTGATCATCGCGCGTCGAGATCCACATCCTGCCGGAGCACGTTGTCGAAGCCTTCACCGCGACCCATGAGCACGCCTCCATACTGATACCAGGGTCGGACGACGGCGATGAGGATGGTGCCGGACCACAATCCGGTGCGACAGCAGTAGTCCAGCCGGTACGCTCCGTCGATCCCGCTGATCCGTGTGACACCGGCTAGCGACGATGAGCAGGCTGAGCGGCCGCCTCATGAATCCTTCTCGAGCGCGTCTATTCTGATCTGAATCTTCTTCGCGACGCGACGGTTCAGCTCGCCGATGAGCACGAAGAACACCAGTGTCCCCCCGAGGCCCAAAACCGCACGCGAGGCATGTTCCGGGTGAGCCTGGAGCGGCCCAAGGTACATCAGGATCATGCCCGGTACCAACGGCAGCAGGGCCCATTTCCAGACGCTTCGCAGCAGATCGCGCTGACGCTCGAGCTCGCGGCGGTAAAACACCAGACAGCTCGTCAACGCCATCTCGGCGGGCATCACCTGCGCCGCACCATAGCGATGGAGGTGGTAGACCACGAACATCACCGCCGCCAGGGCCAGCACGCTGGCGATTCTCGTCATCGGCAACGGCGCGAACCACGCCATCGGCCCGAACGTGAGCGCGACGATGACGGCCGCGACATACTCGCGCAGGTTCCTGCGACGGACTCTGCGCGTGAGCTGCCGCGATAGCTGACGAAGCTCGTCGAACGACATCGCGCTCGCCTGTGCCGGCTGATCCTGCCAAAGGCTCTGCAGGTGATCCGGAACGCGTTCGTCGCTCATTGCGCCCTCCCGTCGTGAAAGCGGCGCGCGAGGGCCGCCTTGATGCGGTGGATCTTCGTAGCGACGTTGCTCGCCGACAGCCCCGTCACCTCGCCGATCGACGCCGCGTCCACGCCCTCGAGATACAGGAGCATCAGCTGTCGATCCAGCGGCTTCAGCCGGCGCACGAGCGCCTGCAGGCGCTCCAGCGCCCGATGCTGATCGAGATCACGGTCGGTGTCGCCCGCCGCCGGTGTCTCATCAAGCTCCTCGAGGCCGACGAGTATCGGCGTGTTCCCCCGGCGCCTGATTACCTGTGATGTGGCGACGTTGTGCGCGACGCGATACACCCACGTCCGCAGCGAGCAGCGGCCTTCGAACCGCGACAGGCTCTGCCACAGCGCGACATGGATATCCTGCAGCAGATCGCGGACGCGGTCGGCGTCCGTTTCATAGGCGCGGGCGAGCCGCTCCAACGCGGATCCGTACATCGCGGCTACCTCCTCGTACAGGTCATCCTGTTTGGCCACTTGAAGAGGTAGTCGCGCGACCGGGACGTTTCTTACAGGCGACCCACTTGTCTCGCGAAGACAATGCGTTTCATGATTTTCCGAATTCCGCCATCAAGCGGACGCCTTTGGTCTCCGGCAAAGTCCAGACCATGGCGCCCGCGAGCAACGCGAACGGCACGGCCAGCGCGATGCCGGCGCCGAACGTGAACTTCGCCGCCACCATCGCGATGATCATCGGCGCCAGGAACTGCACGCCGCGCGCCGTGTTGTAGATGATCCCGAGCGCCGCGGCGCGCACGGATGTCGGGAACACTTCGTTCAGCAGCGGACCGATGCAGCCCCAGTTCCCCTCGCCGAACCCGACCAGCAGCATGAACCCGAACGTCGTCACCGAGTAGCCGCCTGCCGCGTCCCACCCGAGCGTGATCATGCCGAGACCGACCGCTTTGATGATCGAGAACGCCGTAAAGCTTGGTCGGCGTCCGAACCGGTCGCTGGCAAAACCGAACGCGACGTAGCCGGCGACCGATCCGATCTGATCCATCAAGAGCAGCCACGTAACGTCGACGAGCGATAGGCCACGCGTGATATGCAGATACGTCGGCAGCCAGATCGTCTTGAACCAGTACGCCGCCATGTTGAACGTCGTCACGGACAGCGCGAGCGCGGTCGTCTTTCGCAGTGCCGGACCGAGCATCTGCCCCAATGCTGCGATGTAACCGAGCCGCTTGTTGACGCCGTCCTTCACACTCAGTAGCCACACGTCCGACTCCGGCATCTCGCGACGGATGACGACGACGAGCAGCGCCGGGACGGCGGAGAGCATGAAGGCGAGACGCCAGCCGATGATCGGCGCCGCGAGGTTCCCCATCATCGACGCGAAGAAGCGCGCGAACGCGGATCCGCTCTGCAAGTACGAGCCGTAACGTCCACGTACCTGCGGCGGAACTGTTTCGCCGACCAGCGCGTGCGCCACCGCCCACTCCCCGCCGACGCCGATGCCGGTGACCGCGCGCGCCACGAGCAGTGTCCAGAATCCGATCGACATACCGGACGCGAGCGTGCCGACGCTGTAGACCAGGATCGTCGCCATCAGGAGCGGCTTGCGGCCGAACCGATCCGCGAGCGAACCGCCAATGAAACCGCCGGCCGCGGTGAAGGCGAGCGCCGTGCCGAGCAGCGTCGCCACCTCACTCGGCGCCAGCGAGAGGTCCTTCACAATCGATGTCGACGACACGAGAAAGCTGAGGAGCAGCAGATCGTAGAAGTCGAAGATCCAGCCGATGAAGGAGAACGCCAGAATCTTGCGGTGGATCGGGAGGACCGTCGTGCTTTCGCTGAGCAGCGCCATTGGTCGCCTATGTTAAGGTAACCGGCACTGAGGATGACAGAACAACCGGGACCAGTCGCGCGCGCCGCACTGGCGCTGACCGACTGGACCGAGCGTTGGGTCCCCGATGCGTTCATCTTCGCGCTGATCGCGACGGTCCTCGTCATCACCGCGGCGCTGCTCGTCACGCCGGCCACGCTGCCGCAGACGGTTGACGCCTGGGGCCGCGGCTTCTGGGACTTGATCCCGTTCACGCTGCAGATGGCGCTGGTGATCATCACCGGCCACGTGCTCGCCACGTCGCCCCCGATGGGGCGCGTCATCCGCACGATCGCGTCGTGGCCGCGATCGCCGAAGACCGCCGTCGCACTCGTCACCTTCTTCGCACTCGCCAGCAGCTGGTTCAACTGGGGCTTCAGCCTGGTGTTCAGCGCTGTCCTCGCCATCGAGATCGCGCGACGCATGGAAGGGGTGGACTACCGCGCGCTGGCGGCGGCGAGCATGCTCGGACTCGGCAGCATCTGGGCGCAGGGCCTCAGCGGATCCGCCGCGCTGCAGATGGCCACGCCCGGCGCGCTCCAGCCGCAGATCCGCGACATCGTCGCGCACGGCAGCCTGGTGGCGGGCGGTATCATCCCGTTTCGCCACACGATTTTTCTCTGGCAAAGCTTCGTCGCGGTCGCGGTGGAAATGGTCGTCGTCGTGGGCGTCATGTGGCTCGCCACACCGCCGGCCGGCAAGGGGAAGACGGCTCGCGACCTTGGAATTGATCTGGGCTCGCCGGAAGT
>JAYVMG010000024.1:0-5504 GCA_043759095.1 Acidobacteriota bacterium
ATCGCGGAGTTCGGCGGCGCCGGCAAAGGTCCTGGCCAGTTCAGCGGCATCCACGCGATCGCGGTCGGCCCCGAGGGACGGATCTTCGCGCTCGATCGATCGGGCGGCCGCATCAACGTCTTCAAGACCACCGCCGATCGCGGGAAGGTGGACTTCGTCGAAAGTTTCACCGGCTTCTCGCTACCGCTCGACATCATCGTCAACGACGACAGCCTCTGGGTGACCGACCTCAACCCGCTCCGGTTCACGAAGCTCGACTTCCACGGGAACCATCTCTACACGTGGATGGTGCCGAAGGACTTGCCGGATGGGTACCTCGAGGTGCACACGTTCACCGTGGACTCGGGCGGCATTCTCTACGGCGGTGACAACCAGTACGGACGCACGCAGAAGTTCGTGCCGAAGGCTGGCGCGGACCCAAAGCTGCTCATCGGCCCGCCGTGGGCGGCCCGATCACCTCGCTGATCTCATTGCCGGCCCGCCGGCCCAGGCCCGATCCCGTGCCTCGCGGCGTTTCCCGGCATCTTGAAGGCCGCAGTTGCGCGGGCTCGGCTGTTAGGTAGAATCGACCCGCCCGGCTCCCCTGGGCGGTATGGCGCTTCACGTCCTTCCCGTTGACGCGCACAATGAGCAGTTCACGCTGCCTGCCAGGGATGCACCTGCGCCGATCGCCGCGTTTCCGTCGTGGCCGTTCCTGGTCTTGGCGGCGCCCATCGTGCTGCGCGCCGCCATCTTTGCCGTGGCCCTCATCGCCGAGCCGTGGACGTCGGGGGCCGGCCGGATCATTCCCGCGTGGTCGCAGATTCTTCAGGCGTCGTTCTTCGCATCGCTCGCGATCGTGTTGCTGTTCTACGGGCGCAGCGATCGACGGGCCTGGTCGCTGGGTCTCTTCATCCTCGACTCCGCCGGCACGCTCGTCGAGCCGTTCGTTCGCACCGCGGCCGATCCGTCCGCGCTGACCGCGCTCGGCCTGCATCTCAGGACGGATGCGTTTCAGGCGGCGCTCGTGTGGTTCTTCGCGAGCGAGTTTCCGAAGCCCTCCAGAAACCGCCGGCTCGCGCGCGTCTTCACGGTGACGACGGGCGTGGCGATGGCGCTCGGCGTGTTTCTCGCCGCCATGGACGCCTACGCGGTGTCGGCGTCTGCCGTGACCCCGATCAATCCCGTGCTGGCCCTCGCCATGCGCGTGCAGCGCCATCACCAGGGCCATGTGGACTGGTACTTCAGCGCGCAGTTCCTGCTGCTCGCGCCGCTGTTGCTCCTGCAGCCATGGAAGCTGCGCGAGTGGGGTGCTGACGACAGACGGCGGTTTGTCTGGCTGGTCGCCGGACTGGGGGCCGGCTTTGCACCGCTGGTAGCCGTGGCGCTGTTGACCACGTTCTCGCCAGCATCGCGTGACTTCCTCCAGCCCTATTGGCGTCTGGTCGGCGGGGTGATTGTGGTCGCGTTGACCCTCGTTCCCCTTTCAGCCGCGTACGCGGCGCTCGTGCAGCGCACGCTCGACCTGCGGCTGGTGATTCGGGCGGCGCTGCAATACCTGTTCGCGCGCTCGGTCATCAGGGTCATCGCCGCGCTGCCGCTGGTCGTGCTGGCGGCCTTGGTGTTCACGAATCGTGATCGTGCCGTCGGCGCCCTGGTCACCGGATCCCGCGGGCTCGCGCTCGGCGCGCTGGCGGCGACCGGCGCCGGATGCATGGTCGCGCGCAAGCGTCTGCTCGCCGCGTTGGACAGGGGATTCTTCCGGGAGCAATTCGATGCGCGCGAGACGCTGCTGCACCTGGTGGAATCGACGCGCCGCGCGTCGACGCTGACGGACCTCTGCGAGACGACAGCAGCTGCCGTCGCCACCGCCTTTCACCCGCGTCACGCCTGCACGTTCGTGGCGGCGAGCGACGATGCGTTCCATGCGCAGGACGCGGACCTTCAAGCATTGCCGCGCTCTTCGGCGCTGGCGCAGCTCGTCGAAGGCGGAGACACGCCGTTCGTGGTGGGCGAGGGGCCCGGCGCGGCGGTGGCGCGGCTCAACGTCCACGAACGCGCGTGGCTGTCGGCGACGCGCGCGCGCCTGCTCGTGCCGTTGTGCGGCGGGTCGGGGCAGCTCCTGGGCATCATGGCGCTTGGCGAGAAGAAGAGCGAGCTGCCGTACACCGCGGAGGACCGGACGCTCCTCTCCGCCGTTGGCAGCGCGTGCGGCCTCGCCCTCGATCGCGTGCTCGCCGCCGAACGGCAGGCCTCGACGCCGACGCCGAACTCCCCGCATCTGAGCGATCCTCCCGCGCGCGAGTGCGTCGACTGCGGCACGGTGCTCGACGCCGACGCTCGGGTCTGCGGGTGCGGCGGATTGGTGCGGCGGGCCGCCGTTCCGCACCTGCTCGATGACCGGCTGCGCTTCGTGCAGCGGGTGGGCGCCGGCGGCATGGGCGTGGTGTATCGCGCAATCGATCTTCGGCTGCAGCAAGTCCGCGCGGTCAAGACACTGGCCGGCACCGACCCCGCGATGATCGCCCGCCTCAGGCGCGAGGCGCGCGCCATGGCCGTGACCACGCACGTGAACCTCGCGACGCTTCACGGTCTGGAGATCTGGCGGGGCTCGCCCATGCTCGTCATGGAGTTCCTCGACGGCGGCACGCTGGCCAAACGGCTCAAGCGAGGACCGCTGCCGGTGGACGAGACGCTGGCGCTCGGCGCCGTGCTGGCGCAGGCGGTCGGCGTCCTGCACGCGACGGGTACGCTGCATCGCGACATCAAGCCGAGCAACATCGGCTTCACATCGGGCGGCGTGCCGAAGCTGCTGGACTTCGGCCTCGCCAAGCTGCTGACGCGCCCGGCCCTGGCGGCGGGCAGTCAGGTGGCGGACGAGTCCACAAAGTCCATGTCGTATTCCACCGAGGCCGGCGGCATCCCGGGCACGCCGTCGTACCTGTCGCCGGAGGTGCTGTCAGGTGCGACCCCTTCTCCGGCCGACGATCTCTGGAGCCTTGCGGTGACGTTGCTCGAAGCATGCACGGGGACGAATCCGTTTCGAGGCGCGAGCGTGGCCGTGACCGTCGCGAACGTGCTGACCGACGGCGACAGCGCCGCGCGCGCCGCCGAGGATTTGCCGGAACATGTGCGCCGCCTTTTCGCCGATTTGCTCGGGCCTCGCGATCGACGGCCCGCCACCGCATATGAACTGGTGCGCCGGCTCAAAGAAAAGTAGGGGGCCGGGTAGCCGACGCTGCGAACCAGGACGGGAGTCCTATTTCAAAGGAGTGCTGGTATGACGAAGAAACGCAAGAAGAAGGCGGCGGCGAAACCAGCGAAGAAAACGGCCGCCAGGGGCAACCCGCCCCCGGTGGTGCTGTTGCCGACCGTGAAGAAGGCCGTGGCGATCGTGTCGGAAGTGTTGTCGCACTTCGGCGCGGGCTACTGCGCGGAGGCCGCGCGCGAAACCGCCGGCGTGGTGCCGCTGTCGCAACCGCAGCCGCCTGCGCTGCCGCCGTTTCCGGCTCCCACATTCGCGCCGATGGACATCTTCAAGAGTCCGGACGTCCTGCAGAAATTCCAGATCCGGCTGCTGGCCAGCACGGTCAAGAACCGATCGCAAATCAATTGGTTCAATCCGGGGGCGCCCGATCGTCCTCTGATCTGCAAGATGGCCTTCCTGCACGGCATGTACGCGCGCCAGATCGTCGTCCGCGACCGGTTGTCGGCGATTAACGCGGCCACGCTGAAGGAGTCGTTCGACATGGTGCACAAGTTCTGTCCCAGCACGGGTGGGGGCGGACCGGTCTGCGAGTTCGGCCTGTAAGACAAATGCCGCCCGCCGGGCTGTCGCCTGGCGGGTTCACTGAGAGGTGCTGGATGACGACGTACTCGACGACCGACGACATACTTCGGCACATTCAGGACAACAACAACAATTGCGGCCGCGCCTGCGCACAGATGATCATCGCGGCGCTCACCCTCGCGCCATCGTCGGGGACGAACCCCGCCAGCATCAGCGTGGCGCCGACGCAAGCGACCCTCGGGACGAGGGAAGCCGACCAGCCCGATCCCGCGAACCCCGGCGATGTCTGGCTCACCCATCCGGACGAGATGCTCGACTTGCTGAAGAGTTCGCCCGAACTGATAACGGCCGGCACGAACGACTGGCAGCTGCGGGCCCACGCCACGGGAAAGCTACTGGTGGCCGACGTGTTGAACACACTGGCGACGCAGCACATGCCGGCTGTGGTGTCGACCAGACAGAACGATCACTGGGTGGTGATCAAGGGCGCGCATCGCGACGCCGCGGGGCGGCTGCTGATCGAATTGCTCGACCCGCTGGACGCCGTCATCATGACGCGGCCGCATCACTTCGAGGATGACTGCAACCTCCTGACGAATGGCCAGGCCTACGTGAAGTACGAGGTGACGCGTAACGCCTTAATCGGACTGGACCTCGAGATCGATCCCCGGCCCAATCCCCCCGGCATGCACGACTACGCGGGCAAATGCGTCGGCATCCTCTACGGACCGGTGCCGTCCGGCAAGGCCCTCGACAAGACCCTCGCCGAGATTGTGGATGTCGCGCCGAAGAAGGAGATGGTTGGCCGGCCGAGCCTCGACGACCTGCAGGCTGAACTCGTGTCGTCCGCGCGGGCGTGGAAGTTGGAGCCCGTCGACCGGTTTCTTCAGAGCGCGCCTCACCCGGTGGCCTTTCGATGGGTGCGCGGCATCGAGTTGCCCGACATCGAGTACGCCCTGCTGACGCTGCTGGCCGGTGACGGCGCGGGCGGCAAGCCGCGTCAGGGGCTGATGGCCGCGTTCGACGCCGAGGGGACTCTCCAGCAGATGCAGTTCACCACCGACGAGAACGCCGTGCGATCGTTGACTCGCTTCGACGGCCAGGATCTGTGGTGGACCACTCGACGTCTGCCACTCTTGCCCTCACCGTTCTATCCCTTCGCGCGTGCCGTGAATCAAGCGAACCAGTATGTCCGTCTCGTGAACGACTCGGCGTTCGAGTTCCGCTGACGCCACAATGCTAGAATTCCGACGCCATATGCGCTGCATTCTCGCGATCGTTTTCGGCCTGCTCGCGATTCCCGCGGCGGCGTCCGCGCAGACGGACGAAATCCAGGTGTATGACGGCGGTCTCGCGCCGGTCGGCACGCTTAATCTCACCCTGCACAACAACTTCATCGCGAAGGGCGTGACGACCTCGGCGTTTCCTGAAGCCGTGGTAGCGGACAAGTCGTTCAACGGCGTGCCCGAGTGGGCGCTGGGAGTGACCGACTGGTTCGAGGCCGGGCTCTACCTGCCGCTCTACAGCCGCGACAACAGCGCCGGCTGGGGGATCGACGGCATCAAACTGCGCGCGCTCTTCGCCGTGCCGCACGCCGACGACCGCCGGTTCTTCTACGGCGTGAACTTCGAGTTCAGCGTGAACGCCGCGCGGTGGGACACCACGCGCATCACGTCCGAGATCCGGCCGATCATCGGCTGGCACCTGAAACCCGTGGACATCATCATCAACCCCA